>JBDUAU010000377.1:0-3826 GCA_040004485.1 Saprospiraceae bacterium | reverse complement strand
CCGGAACTATTCTGACCGAATTGATAACCCAGGGAAGTTGTAATATTTAATTTTTCACTCAGGGTCCAGTCGTGTCTTAAGATAAACAAAGGCTGATGGCCCGTGTACACTCTTGAGTTTCGTTTTTTACCTTGTTGATAGCCCCAGTATGAATTGTAATAGTGATCATCAGCGAGATCGTACATTTCCTGGATAGCCGGGCTGTTGCCACCACGTTTGTAAGGTGCGCCAAGGGCCACCAGATTGATGCTATGCCTGTCATTCAGTTTTTTACCTACTGAGGCGAAATAAGACCATCCATCATAAAAGGTACCCGGAACATATCCTTCCTGTGACCATCTACGAGAACCGGAAAAACTAAAAGCCCATCCAGACGATAGCAACCCTGTTGACCATGTTGCCATGACACGGTTGCGATAATTCCGATTGGTGATTGCATAGCTGATTCGTTTTTGCCTCCATTGGGAAGCAGCTCTAAGGTCAGTGTTAAAGGTACTGGCAACCCCTCCGAAACCCCAGTCTGATTGTTCAGCCCCGATAAATTCCTGATCCTGTCTCATGACATCATTCAGTCCTCCCCAATTGCTCCAATACACACCTCCTGACTCAAGATCATTGATCGGCAGATTGTTGAGATAACCATCACCGTACTCGGTTTCCAGTCCTCGGCGGTTGAATCGTGCCGGGCTGAATGTATAATTTGTCATTGACCCAAACAGGTCATCTCCTGACTGGAGGAGACCTGAAATATTTATATTTCCATCATCTGCATTCTCATCAAGGGTGATCGTTGGAAGTTCCTTGTCATTTTCAATTTTAATAGTGGTGTTGATTGTTATCTCACCAAGATCTGTTGCATTGGGAGTGGTAGTCGTGCCGCTGAATTCAGTAGTATGGCCATTCCAGTCCAAATAGACATGGATGTCAGTTCCTTTGGTGTGTTTTATTGTGAATTTTCCTTCACTATCCGTTACCGTATTGTCTGGTAATGAGGTGCGTACGACGACGCCAGCGAGAGGTTCTTTAGACGCTTCATCTTTGACGACACCTGTAAGGGTAGCTTGAGAAAAAAGTGTCCCTGTCAAAAGGACAAATAGCAGGCAAGAGAGGTAATTCCGAAACATGGCGGCAAAGGTAACTAAACGTAGGTGAGAGGAGTGAGAAGAGTGAGAGAAGTGAGAAAAAGTGTGTTAAATCTTCTGTTTTAAAGATTACTATTCCTTTACGGACCTGGGGATTTCAATAGTTAAATGACTGATGATGGTCATTTAAGCTTTTTTAAAAGCTGATAATTGTACCCACTGATCTCTTTCTCTCGAATTCAATACCATCATATCTTCAAATCCCAGACCTTCAGAAATCATTTCTACATCATCAAACATGATTCCTGATATCAGCATATATCCGTCCGGATGAAGCAGGCTGACTAATTCTGTCAGATTTTCTTTTATCACATTTCTGTTGATGTTGGCAAGGATGATATCATACTTGTCTGTATTTGCTTTTTCAATTCCACCCAGATAGAAATAACATTGATGACTCACGCCATTCATCGACGCGTGCTCGTCACTATTTTCAATTGCTTCAGGTTGAATATCTACGCCTACAACTTTAGATGCGCCTTCTAGTGCGGCTACAACAGATAATATGCCCGTACCACAACCAAAATCAAAAACATTTTTTCCTTTGAAATCCAGTTCAGACATGGCCTGGATCATCATGTATGTTGTCGCATGATGTCCTGTTCCAAAAGCCATTTTTGGCGAAATAGTCACCACGTGCTTAAAGCTGTTTTCAATATTGCCATGAAATTCGGCGCGGATATAACAGAAGTCATCTATGGCTACGGGATTAAAAGAACTTTCCCATACTTCGTTCCAGTTTTTATCAGGGACTCTTGCCAATTCGTAATCTTCAAAGCTCACACCCTCATGTTCAGATATAAAACGAACCATTGGCTCTGTGATATCATGTTGAAGAATGTAGCCTGTGATTTGATTCTCTTCTTCATGAAAAGATTCAAAAGGCCATTCACTGAGAAGTGCAAGCCATATTTCACTATCGTGGTCACCCATCACAAATGTTAAAGAGAGATATTCAGGATTCATTAGGTCTTTGGATAAATTTCGCCTGAATATGCTTTCCAGGTATTGAGTAAAAGTGATGTGACTGTCATGGGGCCTACACCACCAGGGACAGGTGTAATATAGCTGCATTTTGATGATACGCCTTCAAAATCGACATCGCCTACTAATCTGAAACCGGATTTTTTAGATGGATCAGGAATTCTGTTGATGCCCACGTCAATCACAACGGCGCCTTCTTTAACCATATCAGGAGTAACAAATTGAGGTCTTCCAAGGGCAACAATGAGAATGTCTGCTTCCGAGGATATCTTTTTAATATCCGGAGTTCTGCTATGACATATGACCACTGTGGCGTCTCCGGGATTTCCTTTCCTGGATAATAATATGCTTATGGGAGTACCTACAATATTGCTTCTGCCGATCACGCAACACATCTTGCCTGTCACATCGATATGATAACGTTCAAGCATTTGCATGATACCCATGGGTGTTGCCGGAAGGTATGTAGGAAGGCCAAGCGTCATCAATCCTAAGTTCATCGGATGAAAACCATCGACATCTTTTTCCGGACGAATGGCGAGTGTAATATCCATTTCAATGATTTGTTCAGGTAATGGCAACTGTACGATAAATCCATCGACCTCCGGATCTTCATTTAATTGATGGACAATATCGAGCACAGCCTGCTGGCTTAATTCAGCAGGTCGTTGGATAAGTGTTGATTTAAAACCTACATCCTGACAGCTTTTGACTTTATTGGTCACGTATGATCTGCTGGCCGGGTTATCGCCGATGAGCACGGCAGCAAGATGAGGTGGTCGTTTTCCTGAAGCCGTTGCTTCAAGCACTTTAACACGTAATTCTGATTTAATTATTTCAGCAAGTGCATTGCCATCGATGAGTTTCATAGTCTATCTAATTGAAAATTGATCACTTGTTTATTTTGATGAATACGCATTAAATTGTCCGCTTTAGCTTTAAGGTAAGTCCCCTTTAGTTGATTTAGGGGTAGAGAATTTGGGGGTATAATGAAGACAAAATCTTCCCATTGATGTGCCTACAATAATTCCCAAAATGGCTCCTGCTATGATATCGGATGGATAATGCAGTCCAACATATACCTGAGCGATTGAAATTAATGATGCCCATATCCACCACCAGAGTTTCCAAAGACGCATATAATCACCAAATACTGCGATAAAAAAAGCAGCAAGGCAAAAATGGTTTGCCGCATGAGAAGATGGGAAACTATAACCACTTCCACAATTCACTCTTTCGATGACAGGGGGTTCCATATATAACCCATGACAAGGTCTTGGTCTTTGCACTTGGCCTTTAATCAACTTTGAACTGATCGTGTCCGATGCAAAAACGGATAGCCCCAGACAAGATATTATTAACAATACACCACGGATATGGTGATTGAACATGATCCAGCAGAAAACAAGGACATAGAGGGGCAGCCAGAAATATTTATTGCGCAGAGCAGGGAAAATAAAATCGAACAGCGCATTGCTCCAATCATTATTAATCCAATGGAACAAAGATATATCCCAGCGAAGCAATGTCTCGATCATCAATCAAATGTATAGTTTTGCGCGACAAAACCAATTTCAAAAGTAGTGTCCTTAATCAAATCAGTAAGCGGAATCCGGGGAACAATAGGTGGAAAACCTGGAGATAATCTGACGCCACCAGATATTGTAGCCTTCGTTGCCGCATATGGGACATGGCTCATA
>JBDUAU010000021.1:0-3827 GCA_040004485.1 Saprospiraceae bacterium | reverse complement strand
TCCTCGTTAATCTCTACTTTTGAAGTCCTAAAGATATGGTAAGGTCAATTTTATGGTTCAGGCAGGATTTAAGACTTCATGATAACGAGGCCTTGCAGGAGGCTATAAGGAGTAGTGATGAACTTTTACCCATTTTTATCTTCAATCCAAAAGATTTTAAGTCCAAAACAATTTATGGAACGCCTAAAACAGGGCTCTCGAGAGTTCGGTTTTTAATTGAAAGCATAATAGACTTAAGAAGGAATCTAAGAAACATGGGTTCTGACCTCATCGTCAGGGTGGGGGATCCTGAAAAGATTCTGTATAACCTCGCGGTATTGTTTCAGATCAATTGGGTGTATTGTAATCGTGAACGAACCCGTGAAGAAGTCAATATACAGGACAGGTTAGAAAAAAAATTATGGACCATAGGACGTGAAGTACGTTACAGCAGAGGCAAAATGTTATTCTATACCTCTGACCTTCCTTATCCGGTCACACACTGTCCTGATTCGTTTACCATTTTTAAAAAAGAAACAGAACAGATCATTTATGTAAGGGCACCCCTTGACATGCCTGAGCACATTCCTCCATTTTCTGAAGCAATAGAACCAGGAGAAATTCCTGAGTTGAAAGATTTGATCTATGTCAATGTTGAAGATTCAATACAATGTTTCACCGGAGGTGAATCAGCAGGTTTTGTCGCATTGGCTGAATATGGGCTTAACGATCCTCCTTCATCAGTGATTTTTGATGGAACATCTCTTTCCCCATGGTTATCGATGGGTTGCTTGTCGCCAAAGAAAGTTTATTATGAAGCACCTCATTTTAAAAGTGGTGGAGAAGATGTTCAGCAATATCTTTTGTACAGAGACTATCTCCGGCTTATGGGAAAAAAATACGGGGATAAGATTTTTTACAAATCAGGAATCAAAGGTGTCTCGATAAAAAACATTACCGACCCTGAAGCTTTATTGAGATGGCAACAAGGTCTGACCGGCGTAACGATAATTGATGCAGCAATGCATCAACTTAACAGGACTGGTTGGCTTCCTGACCAACTGAGGCGCTTAGTCGCAGGTTATTATCTTAAAGTGTTAAACCTTGACTGGCGATTAGGTGCTGCCTATTTCGAATCAAAGGTTGTGGACTATGATCCTTGCAGCAATTGGGTTTCATGGCTCAATCTTGCAGGCTTGGGCCCCGATTCGCGTGACGACCGAATCATCAATTATGAAGCTGTAGGAAAAAGATTAGATCCTGATGGCAAGTATGCAAATACCTGGATTCCGCAATTCTCAGGATAATCAGCGGGATATTACTACATCTTGACTTTTTTCACTGACAAGGATACCATCTTTCATTTCATAGATGGTATCACTCAGAGCTGCCAGATCAACATTGTGGGTAACGATGATCAGGCTTTTACCCATATCCGTAGTTATCTTTCTCAAAAGATTATGCACCTGGATAGAAGTTTCAGTATCAAGGTTTCCGGAAGGTTCGTCAGCCAGGATGATGTCAGGCTCATTCATCAAAGCTCTTCCGATGGCCACTCTTTGTTGTTCTCCACCTGACAGCTGATTTGGTTTATGCGTATTTCTGTTTTCAAGGCCCAGATATCCTAAAAGCTCATGAGCTCTCCTGAAAGCATCTTTCTTTTTGATGCCTGTGATCAATGCAGGCATGGCTATATTTTCCAGTGCAGTAAATTCCGGCAGAAGATGATGAAATTGGAATACGAATCCCAGGTATTGACTACGGAGGGTCGCCAGCTTTTTTGGACTGAGGCCGGTCATTGGTGTACCACAAATGGTGACGTCTCCTTTATCAGGTGAATCAAGCGTACCAAGAATGTGAAGGAGGGTACTTTTTCCTGATCCCGATTTTCCCACGATAGCCACCATTTTGCCTTTGGCTACCTGAATACTGACCCCTTTCAGCACCTCCAAAGAACCAAATCGTCGATAGATATCACGCGCTGAAATCGCCCATTCGTAAGTGTTACGTATCTCCATCCAGTCACAAAATTGCAAAATATGTGTCATTCCCTTACCTAAGGGCCTGTTTTGAGGGTGATAACCCTTCAAAGACACTATTAAAAAGACTACTTTTGTGATCCGCCAACCGGAATGACAGTATGAAGGTCTTATTCCTTTGCAAAAAGTTTCCTTACCCTTTGAAAGATGGTGAATCAATCGCTGTAAGTAATCTTTGTAAGGAACTGAAAACTATGGGATGTGACATTACTTTGCTGTGTATGAATACCAGCAAACATTATATGGATCCCGCATCCCTCCCTGCCGATTATAATTACTTCACACGTATCCATGCCGTTGAACTCGACAATTCAATAAAACCATGGAAAGCGTTTGCAAGTATCGTCTCTGGTGAATCCTATCACATCCGTCGGTTTAAATCGAGCCTTTTTCGTGCAAAATTAATTCAGATCCTCAATGAGGAGGAGTTCGATATTATACAGTTAGAGACACTCTATCTCGCTCCGTACGTAGATACGATTCGCAGATATTCGAATGCAAGAATTGTGATGAGGGCGCACAACGTGGAGCATGAAATTTGGGAACGCATCACCCAGAATACAGGATCGAATCTGAAGAAATGGTACCTGGCATATCTGACGCGCAAGCTTCGTCAATATGAAATTGAACAATTTCCTGTCTATGATTACCTGGTGACGCTTACAGAGCGCGATCTTCATCAGTTTAGAGAGAAAGGATATAAAAACGGAGCTTCTGCGGCCCCCATTGGATTTGATCCTGATCTTTATCCATACCATCCACCTTCATTTGGAAAAGAGATGTCACTTTGCTTTATAGGTTCTCTCGACTGGATGCCAAACATGGAAGGACTGGAATGGTTTCTCACGAACTGTTGGCCGAAAATTTATAAGAAATGGCCTAAGATTACTTTCCATATTGCAGGTCGGAATACACCGATGTCATTGTTTCAACTTCGACTACCAAATGTAATCGTGCATGGTGAGGTAGCGGATGCTGCAGAATTTATCAGCAGGCATTCTGCGATGATTGTACCTCTCTTTTCAGGAAGTGGTATGCGGGTAAAGATTGTCGAAGGAATGGTCATGGGCAAAATAATCATCACCACATCACTGGGTAAGGAAGGCATAGAGGGATATGATAAAAAGCATTTTCTTCTGGCTAATAGTGCGGCAGATTTTATTGAATCCATCCACTATTGTATTCAACATCCTGATGATGCATCTCAAATAGGCTTAAATGCTATCGAAAAAGCTTCAGAACAATTTGATAAACATGAAGCTGCCAGTCAGATCATGGAAATATATCAATCGCTGATGTCTTATCATCATCAACCTGCTGAGGAATCTTCAGCGAGTAATGCTTCGAATTAATCACTCATACCAGGCGTGCGGATAGTCTACGTTACATCGCGATTCCCTTTTCCGGTAGAAAAAGGTGATAAACTTCGTGCATTCCATCAGATCAGGATCCTCAGCAAACGTCATGAAATCCATCTCGTAGCTATATCACACAAGGCCATCAGCCAGGAAGCTTTGGATGCAATGCGTCCTTATTGTAAATCAGTTCGTGTTTTCAGGATCAGGGAATGGCTTTTACCTTTTCAGATTCTATCAGGATGGCTCGAAGGACTACCATTGCAGGTGAGTTATTTTCTGGACAGAACGATCAAGAGACAAGTTCAATATCATATCATTCATATCGAGCCTGATCACGTCATATGTCAGCTCATCCGTGCTGCAGGTTATGTAAGGGCATTACCTTTTCAAAAAACATTGGATTACATGGATGTGTTTTCTGAAGGGATGCATCAACGTGCAGTTCAGCATA
>JBDUAU010000160.1:0-3839 GCA_040004485.1 Saprospiraceae bacterium | reverse complement strand
AAATAAAGCTGATAAGCTTCGGAATTTTCTGTATACCGTTTTAATAAAGTATCCTTTTCAACTGATGTCAATTGAATACGTAATGCTTCGACAATTTTTGACGAAACCTTTTCCTGGATATCAAATATATCATCCATTGTACCTGAATACGTATTGGCCCATAAGTGGACATCACGGGATGCATCGATAAACTGTGCAGTAATCCTCAGATTTCCACCATGTTTTCTTACGCTGCCTTCCAGTATATATGTTGCTTTCGTCTCTTCCCAAATCGTCTTCATGGACTTGTCCGTTCCTTTATATTTCATCGAAGTCGTCCTGGAGATGATTTTGATTTCTTTCAACTTCAGAAGATTGGAGATAAGTTCATCTGTAAGTCCGTCGCTGAAATATTCCTGCTCCGGATCATTGCTCATATTGATAAAAGGCAAAACCAGAATACAACAGGGCTGAGCTTTTTCCCCTTTGCCATCGAGATTTGATCGATCAGGAACAATCAGGCCGTCATTGGCAATAGCATAAATTTCAATCTGTTCTTTTACATTTTTCAGGATATATTTTCCTAAAGAAATAGTTTGAATGTCCTTTCTGTTTTTTATATCATCATGAACTTTACCGGAAATGAAAATGCTGCCGGGTAAGGCCAGTGTCTCCATTCTCGATGCGATATTCACACCATCTCCATAAATAGATTCACCGTCGATATTCACATCACCGGTATGAATACCAATGCGGAGAGGAACTACAGGTGCTGATTGCATATCTAGTTGTACAGCGATGGCGGCCTGGACACATTCCAGTGTACTTGAAAAACTACAAAGTGCTCCGTCCCCTCTGAATTCAAGTATTCGTCCTTTGTGCAGAGCGACTTCTTGTTCAAGTTTTTTTCTTAGTTTTTGCAAGAGCTGCAGGGCCAATGACTCATCTTCCTCCATCAGGCCGGTATATCCGGCGATGTCAGCGAACATGATGGCAGCGAGCTGGCGGGTGGAGGGCATTTAATTTAGTTTTCGGTTAAAGATATGAATTGGCAAATGATAGAGACTTTTCAAGTCTACAGGATTAGGCATAGTACATTGAGAAAGCTTCACTGTAGCTATTGCGCTATGTATCATAAGTCACTTATAATAAGCTCACCTCTCTTGCCCTTTGCCCTATGCTCTCTGCCGTATGCTCTCTGCCTTGTGTTCTCTGCCCTATGCTCTCTGCCCTATGCTCTCTGCCCTATGCTTCTTATCTTTGGTCCATGAGTACATACACAACGACTGTTTTTCCACGCCCTGTTGAAGGAGACTGTTCAGAATATTATTTCCGATATATCAATTTAGTACCTGAGGTTGATATCCTGACACTCCTGCACACACAACGGGATTGGTTTGGAGATTGGATTGAGAGCCTGACTGAGGATCAATTGCTACACCGCTATGAACCGGGCAAATGGTCGCTGGCAGAAATGATCGGTCATGTGTTGGATACCGAGCGCGTTTTTTCCTACAGGATGATGTCGATCAGTCGTAATGAGAAAAAATCTCTTCCCGGTTTTGAGCAGGATGATTATGTACGCGATTCTGATTTCAATGCAGTATCTGCTGAGGATCTTGCAAATGAATGGAAAGCGATTCGATTGTCAACACTTTATCTTGCCCGGAATATGAATGGGGATATGGCTTCACGTATGGGCATCGCAAATGATGTTCCGGTCAAAGCATCAGCATTCCCATATATCATGGCGGGGCATGTCATCCATCATTACAGGGTTGCGCAGGAAAAATATCTGCTCACTTCTTAGTCAATAGCATGCTGCAGGTCACGGACACATGGCGTTTTTTGTCAAAGGTGACTTTTTCAAAAATCATAAATGCTGCTTCAGTATGGACATCATTCCAATTGACTAATTGGACTGGTAAAGTGGTGCAATGGGGCAGGCCGATGACCATTTCGATCGAACCCACTACTGCATGCAATTTGCGATGTCCTGAATGTCCGAGCGGATTGCGATCATTTACAAGAGAGACCGGAAATATGAAAGAGGATTTTTTTCGCCGGCTCATTGATGATATGCACAGGCAATTGATGTGGCTCATCTTTTATTTCCAGGGCGAGCCCTATATCAATCCGAAATTTCTGGACATGGTGAAGTATGCACATCAACATGGCATCTATACAATCACATCTACAAATGGACATTTTCTACATCCTGAAAATGCTAAGAAGACTGTAGAATCAGGACTCGACAGAATTCTGATTTCGATCGATGGTTCTACCCAAGAAGTATATGAGCAATACAGAAAGGAAGGACATCTTGAGACTGTACTTCAGGGCGCACGAAATCTTGTGCAGGCAAAAAAGGATGCGAATTCATCAACACCTCATATTGTATTTCAAATGCTTGTCGTCAAGCCTAACGAACATCAGATAGATGAAGTGCGGAAACTGGCTAAAGAAATAGGAGTTGATGAATTAAAATTAAAGACTGCGCAGATTTATAATTATCAGGGTGGTAGTGATCTTATTCCCGAACAACAAAAATACAGTCGCTATTATCAGGATGCATCAGGCTCATGGAAAGTAAAAAATAAATTGCTCAATCAATGCTGGAAGCTCTGGCATGCCTGTGTGATCACGTGGGACGGCGTCGTTGTTCCCTGTTGTTTTGATAAAGATGCCGTTCATAAACTTGGTGATCTGAAGAAATTTTCTTTTAAAGAAATCTGGCATGGAGAAGCATATAAAAATTTCAGGAATCAACTTTTAAGCGGTCGCGATAAAATTGATATTTGTACAAATTGTACGGAAGGATGTAAGGTATGGGCATAAGGAAGACGGAAATGGTAGAAAAGGCAGAAAAGGAAAAATAGGTGGAAAAGCTATAATATGAAGAAGGGAAAAATGGATCTTAATTTATCTTGTTTTTTCCTACTTTATCTGCGTCCTCATTTTTTTTATTGCTATACCTCTTATTAAAACTAATATAACTCACAACTCACAACTCACGACTCACGCTTCACGAGAAAAAGATGAGTGTCGATATCACCTCGTAAGTTTATACACAATATCTACAATCTTATTCTGCGCTTTCACGATTTTCATCAGCGGAACTGTCCTTGCGCCAAATTGTCTTCTTATTTCGGTGACAGGTTCAAGCATGCTTCCACAGAAATCAAATGTCTTTACTTTTTTATCTTCGAATGCGATTCGCAATGCTTCGCGGCAAAGTAAAATGCTGGCGCCGGAGTTTCTTCCCGATTCATCATCACCGGCAAGAAAATAATACGCCGTGTCTTTGTCCCATAATAGATAGGCAACTGCAATTAATTTATGATCAGAATTGTAGGCACCTAATTTTACACCGGCATCATGTGCCAAAATAGCGTTATCTATTTTTGAAAAAATGTCGAACGAATACGGCATAGCCATTTTCTGACGCTGATATGTGTTTTTACAAAGAATATAAAATAGTTGAGGATCAACTGCCTTTTCAATTTTAACTTCTTCTGAAGCCTGACGGATATTCCGTTTTAAATTCCTATTGATCTGTAGGTCGATAGTTTCTTCGCCTGCTTGATCGATCACAAATGTATATCTCATCTCCTGGTGAAATCCTTTCCAGTGAAAAGGAAGCCAGTTGTCAAAACTATTTTCTGCAAACACCATTGAAAAAAATCCGTATGGTGGAAGGTCGTCAATCAATGACCAAATGATTTGTTTTTCGCGCGTAAGCCATTTATGATCGGAGATATCAACGGGCTTTTCCATCCAGATACTGATGTGATGGGTCAGCGCAGGCATTCCAAAATGAGTGACGCCCCATTTTTTTTTCACAGCATATGGCATGGCAC
>JBDUAU010000530.1:0-3842 GCA_040004485.1 Saprospiraceae bacterium | reverse complement strand
AGTAAAGAAGATTCCGATAAAATCGGTTTTTTTGCAATGCTTGATCGGTATATATATGGCACAGTCGAAAGGATATCGCCTGAAGCACCTGTTCCAATCCTTGCACATCTGCGCACCGAACTCAAAGCCGGAGGTGCAGCTAATGTTGCCTTAAATCTTGCTGCGTGGGGATGCACGACTTCTATTGTTGGTCTGGTAGGAAAAGATGAAAATGCAATCCTATTGAAAGACCTCTTAGAGACCCATAATATAAATCATAAGCTGATCACCTGTGACAACCGCCCTACGACTATTAAAACGAGGGTTGTCGCATCATCTCACCATTTATTAAGGATTGATCAGGAATCATCTGCTTATCTCAGAGGAGATGAAGAGACGAAGGTGATCAATGAACTGATGGCTTTTGTTGAATCCGGAAAGCCTGATCTTGTCATCCTCCAGGATTATAATAAAGGCATGTTGACCGAGGATCTCATCCAAAGGGTTGAAAAATTTTGCAGCGACAACAATGTATATCTTGCCATTGATCCAAAAGAACGCAACTTTTCTTTATTTGGTCATGCCGACCTCTTTAAACCAAATCTGCGGGAAGCCAGTCATGCGGCCCAAAAGACACTAACACATGACGATCTTTCATTATTAGCTGAAACCTGGCGAAAAACGCGTCATATTCAGACCATAGCTATCACATTAGGTAGCCAGGGCATATTCCTTCAGGATGAGCACAATGAAAGATATATCAGGCCCGACAAGGAAGTTGATGTAGTGGATGTGTGTGGTGCAGGCGATGCTGTCATTTGCTCCCTCGCTATAGGATTAATCAGTGGATTGACACTAGAAAAAAGTGGTGAATTGGCCAATCTTACTGGTGCCTATGTATGCTCTCATTCAGGCGTAGTAGCCATTGATACAGCAGAAATAGTGAAATGGGTATCTTAATAATTGTCATCAGAACTACATAAATCCATTCAGTCTTACCTCAAATGTCAAATTTTCATATTTTTGAGCATAATTCCCCTCAAGAAGAAGTCGAATCCCAACAAAACCAGGTATATATTACACGTCTTAAACATTATAACTTAAATCTGAAAATGATGAAAATAACTCTACGAATTTCAAGTCTACTAATCGTGCTCATGTCATGGAGTGCGTCCGTATGGGCTCAGCCTGCTAATGATGATTGCTCAGGAGCTTTTAATGTGGCTTTTTCCAGCAGTGAAGCTAATGTAGTCGTTACCGCTGGTGACACCAGAGCTGCTACAGCATCTACAATACCCAATACGGTATGTTCATCCTCTTTTTACACTGATGATATCTTTTTCAAATTCACCACTCCTGCTGTTATTGATCCGGCTGGCTTTGTGATCAGGGTGTATTTTGACAACTCTACGGTTGCAACTGACGTATCCGCTATTGGTATGGCTTTATATGAAAGCTGTGGTGCAACTGAAGTTGCTTCACATTGCTTTTCATCTACAGTTCCGGAGGATAATAACTTCCAGATTTCAGGTCTGTGCGGACTTGCCAATCATACCTATATTCTTCGGGTATGGTCTACAGGAAATACCACAGCTACTGAAGGCACACTTCGCGTAGGTGTATTTCCAAACGGTGAAGTTGAACCCTCATTGTGGTGGGAAACTTTCGGAGGTGGAATAGAAGCAAATGGCTGGACCACATCAGGTGATTGCAATGTAGCCGACTCCACAAAAGGATTTCAATATTTACCTGACTGCCTGATAGACAAAGGTGCTTATGCCGCTGCAGGTTATGCAGTTTCTGGCCCTACATTCTGCGATGGTGCAGTAGGTGTTGATAGTGATTTCAATGACAATGCAGGTATCGCCGGAAATTTTGGTGCAGGTTCATGTCCGACACCAGGTCATAAATTTTTAATCTCTCCTGTTCTGTATAGTGGAGGATGGAATGTAGCCGGTCTTTCATTGACATGGACTCAAGCGATACGTCAATATCAAAGTTCGTATTTCATTTCATGGCGCTCCAGAGATGTTGGTGTCGATTGGGGTAACTGGACAGATCAGGAAGTGAATACAGAATTTCCTATCAACAGTAATTTTTTTGGTGATAACGTTCAACGTTTCTTTATGCCTGGTGCAGCCGGACATGATTCACTTCAGATCCGCTTCGTATACAATGACAACTATTACCTATGGGCAATTGATGATGTGAAAATCGTTGAAACAGAATGCAGCAACAGCAGAGTTCAAAGTAACTTCTATGCTATCGCACCTTTTGCCAGCATTCCTTCTAACCAGGTATATCCATTTGGCGCTCTGTCTGACATCTTCAATGCAGGAGCTTGTCCTCAGACAAATGTGGTGCTGAATCATAAAGTAACTAATGCTGTAACAAGTGCAGTTGTTTATAATCAGAATTTGAATTACGGTACTGTTGATGCAAATACACTTGTTGAAAACAGGTTATTCCCGATCCTGGTCAATTTGCCACATGTAGATGCATCTTATAATGCAGCTTATACACTTACACAGGATTCAGTTGACTTTAATCCTTCTGACAATGTGATTGCTTTCAATTACCAGGTAGGAGGAGATACATTTGCACTTGAAGACGGTTTTACAAGATCTATCGCAGTGAATAGCGCTATTTATACCCAAGGAGCTCCTCTTTCATATGCTTATGGTAACGTATTCCAGCCTGTAGTTGACGCAGAAATTGACCATATTACATGGGGTGTTAACAATCCTACAGATATGGCTGGTAAAACTGTAAGTGTATACCTTGAGCAGTGGACCGATACAAATGGCGACAGAATCGCAGAGAGCAGTGAGCGTAGATTTGTTGGATACAATGATTATACATTCACAGGTACTGAAGGTGACAATGCCATGCTGAATACTGTCCTTGAGAATTTTGACAATCCTGGTGATCCTATCATCATGAAGGGTGGCTTTGTGTATATGGTTGTCGTCGAATATGTGGCTTCAGTTTCTACTGATCCTCAATTCTTCCTTCTTGCCAGTGAAGCTCGCGATTACAGCGCACAGGAATTAGCTATGGACACAGCTTTTGCTCATGGACTCGCTCCTATGCCGGTTTATTTCACCGTTCTAGGATTTTCTGCTGATGGTAACATTGCCAACATCGATTATGAAGTCACAGAATTGGATGTCCTCGACACCCGTATTTTCTTTGGCAATGGCATCGTGCCTCTGATCAGAGTCGTGCAGAAATCAACTACCATTAATACTAAAGATATATTACCTCTGAATAACCTGGTTTCAGTATATCCTAACCCTGTATCAGATCAGATCCAGGTGAAAATGGAATTCAAAAAACCATATGACAATGTTCAACTGAGACTGTTGAATAATATCGGACAAACTGTTTTCACAAAGACATTATCTACAACATTCACTAACCGCATTGAACCTATCAATGTCAGTGGTCTTGCTGTTGGTAACTACATGTTACAGATTGAAACTGCTGATGGGCAGCGCTCACTTCCAGTTATCGTAGTTCGATAATCATCTATGCATAAAGAATAAAGGATAATTTTTATTCGTCGATAAAAACTCCGGAGGTTATTCTCCGGAGTTTTTTATTTATTGTCATCTCTGTTACATATGTATATTTTTTAAGTTTCGCTCTACCTATTAGGATTAGATTTGTTTATCGGCGTCTGCTCTACACGCCCTGAGATAAAAGGCCAGAACGTTTTATCTAAAATTTAATCCTTAAACAAATGAGAATTAATTTACTTAGTTCAGTTCTGCCCTTACTATTGGTTTCACTTGCCTCACGCATATTGGCACAACCAGCTAATGATGATTGCACTGCAGCATTCAACGTAGCCTATTCCT
>JBDUAU010000465.1:0-3846 GCA_040004485.1 Saprospiraceae bacterium | reverse complement strand
TCGAAATTTTAAGTTCGTCATTGACAACTCAGGAGATTATCGCAAGAGATGGTTTGAGTTTAAGGATCGGCGATTGTTTGAATGGGTTGAAAGACAGATAGGGGAGAGTGGCCATTAAACTTCGAATGTCTCGTAAAGGAAGTGGGGCGTCAGGAAAACCACTAATTTTACAAAATGACGAATACCTCTTTTAAAATTGAGATCAATTCCCTGCCAAAAGAGTTAAGGGATGAGGTAGCTAATTTTGTTGCAACACTGAAAAGAAAGGCTATGGGCAGCCCTAAACTTAAGGCCAGAGAATATGGGTTTGCAAAAGGGAAAATTGAATTGGCGGAGGATTTTGATGAGTGATTGGATGAATTCAAAGATTACACGTAATGAAGCAGATTGTTTTAATGGATTTGCTTTGCAGGCAGCCTAATGTTTTTGATAAATTATTTCAGGAAGGACAATCAATATCTCTTTTTTATCTGGAGCTTCCCAGAATACAAGGAAATTTACAGACGCTGATTTTCTGATATATCCCCCAGATGTAAATTTTTTTTCTTCCTCAATAAATTTTTTTGAATACCGCAGCACAAACTGGCCTTCTGGTGTGGTGCATCCATCCTCATTCGGCAAGAGAATATCACCACTCGTTAGCTTTTTCACGATTTCCTGGACAGAAGAAAAGTAAGAAAGAAGGATATGGGCATGGGTTAACTGAAAACTCAACTCATCGGGTTGTCCATAATTTGCATTGTCCTGAAGCAAGGTGACATGATCACTAACAAAATGATCAAAATAATTTCCATGTACATGAATGACAAGATTATCCTTAGCACGAGTCATAGCAACATACAAAGTCCGCTTGCTCTTTTCAGTTTGATCTATTGCCGTGACAACAACATGTACATTTTCAAATTCTTTGCCTTTGGCTTTGTGGTATGTTGAAACGAAAACGGTGTCCTTCTCATCAAATAAAAAATCTTCCATTTGAGATTCACTCAGGAATGATTCTAAGTCTGAAACATATTTAGTTTTTGGATTTGAAAGCTCAAAATCGGATAACATCCGAGCTACCATCGGATACCATTTGGAGGATTGGAAATCCGATTTTAATGTTTGTTTTATTTTAACCCAGTAATTGTTTGAAATTATTGGAATACTTTCCTGAGCTAGCAACTTTAAAATGAATCGCACCTCTTTCAGATTGCTGAGACTGAATCCTTCATTTGATTGAACCAATCGTGTCCGTACCCCTGTTCGCTTCAAGATTCTATGAATCTGCGATGCCTCAATATTGGTTCTTGTTAGGATACAAGTATCCCCTTTAGAGGGATTTAATCTGATTTGCTCTACAACCGGCAAGGCAAGATGTTTGAAAGCATATCGAATTATTTTTACTTGTCCCTCTTTTTCAGTTACTGATAAAATAGGGCGTTTCTTTAATCTGCCTCTTATCGTGAAGGCAAATGCATTAATAAATTCAACCAGGTTTCTTCCGCTTCTATAATTCTCAACAAGTTCGAAAGTGGTGGCTTTTTGATTATTAATAAAGTCTTGCAAGTAAGCAGAATTAGAACCTCTGAATTCAAAGATATTTTGGTCATCGTCCCCTACCATGATGACTCTCATATCCTCATTTTGAGACAAAAGTGTTTGGATTAGCTCGTATTCATCTTTATTAATATCCTGAGCTTCATCAATCAGCATTACCAATTTAGTGATTCTAAATTTATCAATGATTTGATCCTTTATAGCCGTAACTGCCTCCTTTATGACATTATCTGCCATTGATAAATCACCTACGCGTCCCAGTAGGTCAAAACAATAAGAATGAAACGTCTTAATCTCAATAAAGGAAGTTGCATTGCCGATTAAAGCGTGGAGTCTCTTTCTAAATTCAGTTACAGCAGCTCTTGAAAATGTAAGCATTAAAATTTGTTCATGTTTTATTTCTTCCATTAAAAAAATGGAAGCCAGCTTATGAACCAGAACTCTTGTTTTTCCACTTCCGGGACCTGCCAATACGGCTGCTTTTTTATTCAAATCTTTGATGATTTCCAGTTGTAATGCGGAAACGGTCCCAAACAATTGACGAAACTTCTGAGGCGTTATTGTTCTTTTTATGTCATCTTGTCGACTTCCGGGAAAATATTTGTTTAGAAATAAACTATAATTCAGTGAGAAATAATCCTCTACAAAGTTTAAGGCTCCAACATAATCGCTTATCATCTTACTAGCATATTCGCCTACAATGTGCACTTGTTGTATTTTACTTTCATAATACTGTTCAAGTTTTTTATAATCTTCTTTCTTGTACCTAATTGAATTTTTTAATTCTATTCGTTCCAACCTGATACGTTTATAAACAATCATAAAACCACCTTCGATATTAATTGCCTTAATCTTAGCCAGATAAAAAAGACAATCTTCGACATCACTAACTGAACAGGCACGATTGAACAGCTGATTGGATTTTTCAACGTATGCCATAATTTCACCCACAGAGAACTCAACCAACACTTCTTCTCGATCATCAATTACCAACTTGCTCTTATCAATTAAAAATTGAGTGATCAATGGCGCCAAAAATTCAAGGATTTCCAGGTGGCGGACAAACGATATACTAGTTTCTGTAAATAATATATTTGCATTGTTTTTAGCAGGATCCCAATACCGGAATTTGATCATGCCTTTCATACCAAGGTAGAGCAAACTAATACGAAGCTGATTGATATCTGCCTCCAAAGTCTCATGCTCTTGAAGCTCTTTCTTGACCTGCTTTAGGTTTACTTCCAAGGTTTCATCATCGCAATGACTATAAAAAAATCTGAGTATGCCATTGAAAGTCTTAACTTTTTTTGCGATTCGGCTTTGATTTTCACCTCTGATGATATATGCAGTGAGATCCATTTGGTCAGCAAGAATATTCTCCTGACGCAACAAATCCACAATATGAATAACTTCCTTGTTGGGGATGCTCAGGAGATCGGCAATGTAATCCACTCTCGATTCCGCTTCGCCTTCATCGTTAAGTGAACGTCGCTTACTTCCAATCAAGTACTTAATCATCCTTATACCGCTAATCTTCTCAAATTCAGTAAAAAGCATGGATTGGTTGATGAGCTCGATCGCTTCCTGCGCATTACGAGATTGGATACTATTGGCATACACTGAAGCTTGGTTCTGATTTCGTTTCAGATATCCCGCTTCTTCAAGCGCAGCAATGGCTGTTGTAACCCTAGTCTCAATTTCGCCAACTGTATCATCCCATCCTGCTTCCCTTGCAATCTCCAAAGCAGAATTGGAAACGGTGTTTCTGTACCAAGTCATTTCTTTTATTGCCTTCCAGATCTGATTGATTTCCTTGATGGTTAGCTTTGTACTATTCTGGAGAATAAAGTGTTTATTTAAATCCTCTTCATTATATAAGATGTAACAATCTGCCTGTAGGTGTTCATCCCTACCGGCACGTCCTGCTTCTTGGACATAGTTTTCAAGTGAATCAGATATGTCGTAATGAATCACGCTTTGAATATTCTTTTTATCCACTCCCATTCCAAAAGCTGAAGTAGCAACCATGATGGGTACCTCGCCAGATATGAAGGCATTTTGATTTTCTGTCTTTATTTTTGATGCTAATTTTCCATGAAAAGGTCTGGCTAAAAAACCATCATTCGTCAGGCGATTGGCTATATCATCAGCTTTCTTTGTCCGTGAAACATAGACTATCGTCGGGGAGTTTTTAGATTCAATAATGTTCCGCAATGAATTGTATTTAGCAGATTCATCGTGATGTTCATACACGTTATAATGAAGGTTAGTACGTGCCTGATCAGTCTTAAATAATGAAAGTTCAAG
>JBDUAU010000140.1:0-13016 GCA_040004485.1 Saprospiraceae bacterium | reverse complement strand
TAAGACAAGTTCCAGTAGTAGGTACAGTATAATTAACAAAAGCTGAACATGCTCCTGGATCCAGTGTCAGGGTTATGTTGGCCGGACATACCAATGCGCATGGCACAAAAGGAACGGCCATTGCATATGTAATCGGAATGTTAGTAACCTGAGCGTCAGTCAATGGTGGAGGCCATCCATCACCTTCGGATGTAAATGTTACCACCATCGGACCAGTTTGCCCTGCCGGAACGGCAACAGTAACACTAAAGTTAAAAGTCCCTGAGGCAAAAGCGCCACAACCTGTTGGGTGACCTGGAGTAATCCATTGTACCGTATTAGCAGCAAATGAATAGTTCCCTTGTCCTCCTCCACAGAAATTGAATGGAGAGGGCCCGGTGCCAGATACGACATTAACACCTACAGGATATGCGAATTTGATATTATCTACATATTCAGCTGTTCCATTAGTCGTAACTGCAACAGAATATGTGAATGTATTATTTACCCCAGCAGTATATAAAGTCTGAGGGCTGGTACAAGTTACTGTGTAACTCGCTAAAGCACTCGTAATACTGCCTAAAAGCAGCAAACAGGCAAGCCAAATGTTCCGGGCTTGTCCGTTTGAAAATATAGTAAAATTTTTCTTTTTCATGAGATTACAATTGAGTTTATAAATCAAGATTGGTTTGCTTGGTTTCTGTGTGATATGCATCAGTTCGTAATTAATGCCATAAGGTTGGCTCGTGCGGTATTTATCGTGGTAACCCTTGATTGAGGCTGACCCTGAGTATTAACTGTAGCATCGAGATCTATAACTGCCTGAGCAATTTCTCCGGCGATTTTAGCTTTTTCGATAAACAATGAGTAATAGGCCAACTCGAAAGCCTTTAATTGCGAGTTAGTAGCTTGAGCTGGAGTCAAACCACCGGTTGTGGACTGTCCATTTCCATTGCTTTTAGTCACTACAGCTTTAATACCACCCTCTGACTTAAGAAGCTCAACGGCATTAGATACTGCAGTAACGGCCTCGTTAAAAGGCTTGTAATTCTGAGCTTGTGTCCTTGTAAGACCTATGCTCAACAGCACAAGCATTATGGGGAGCACTTTTACCCAGAATGATGATAAATGAGAAAATGTACTTTTCATGAGATTAAGATTTGGTTTATTAATTTTCAATCAGTTAATGAAATAGATATGTACAGAGAGTCCAAAACTTTTTTTGAACTCACTTATTCTTTTTGATTACAAATTGTAATCCCAAACTTGGCTGCAGAGAGGACATAAACACCAATACCCGTAATTGCCGTAGGATTGGGGAAAGGCAACTACCAAAAGGTTCTAACAGGTCAGTAAGAGACTATAATTCGTCTTATTATCAATACATACTATGCCAAAAAATGTGCCAAAAAAAACACAAGCGCGATATGTTTGCCAAAGATACATGTAGCCATTCCTTGATATATACCACTATTAGGGTAATTTTTGAATTACAAAACAGTATAATGCTTATTAATAGTCATATCAAAATTTTACAGATTACTAATATTAATAATTTGATGAATCCTTTGAATTGTTATTTCAAACCTAGGGGATTCAGAACATGATGTCTCGTAAATGTTAAAATATCGTAATCAACCAGAACGGGAATGCCTCAACAAAAAGGATTTAACCAACCCAAAATCAAAAGATTGCAATAAATTTTAATTAGAAAAGAAAGTTAAGCCCCCAATCAAATAAATTCAGTTATTGAGCTCTAATAGTGTTGATAAAATGAAAACTTAACAGTTCTTCAAGAATCAACCAGATAATATGAGAATATTGAATTTTGATCTTGACAAAGTCAGGACCCGAGAGTTATAAATTACCCTATTCTAGTTTGGAAAGTATGTTTTATTCAGAAGCTTTAGACTTCGAAGGAAGTTGATACAATAGGGTGAATTCGTGTGACCCGTTATTAAACTGCTGGAAGTCGCCAATACTCACATCATAGGAGTAATAAAACTTCAGTTTATCAAGTCGGGTGCCTAAGAGCAAGGCTGCTCTATTGTCTTCACCGAGTGAATAGCCTAATCCACCTATTAATTGTTCATCCAAAAATGAAAACTTGAGATTCAAGTCAATTAAAAACGGACTATAGCGAAGATCTTTGATCGTAATAGAAGGCTCTATTTCGAAATTATAATTTTTTACTTCGTGGCGATATCCAAAATGAACCGCGTATGGAAAAGATTTAAGATCATCTATGTGCACATCGCCCGCAATCTCTGCAATACGTTGCTTAACTACATTAGGAAATGAAATACCAAAAATAAATTTCTTATCCACTTCTGCGTAAACACCGGCTGATCCATCAAATAATAAATACCCATCAATTCCTTCGTTGAGTAATGGGTCTGTAGGATCAATCAGCGGGTCATTTTGCACGCCTGTTACCTTGAAATTTTGTATTCCGGTAGACAGACCAACACCTACAACAGCATTATTGAAAATAAATCTGTACGAATAATTCAATTGTGCATGCAAAAGCTGCGTCACTCCTACGTGATCAGAAAGTATCTGAAAACCAAGTCCAACTTTGTCCGCAAATGAACCATTGTACACTGCTGTGAATGTCCTGGGTGCTCCGGGAAAATCGGTATAGTTAAGTTTGTAGGCAGCAAGAAATTCGTGATCGCCATTGAAACCTGTAGCTCCGGGATTGATCAACACAGGCTGGAGATAATGATGATCGAAATAACCGGCTTCCTGTGCATCCGCCAGATGGAATGAACCTATCAGTACTATCGATGTCAAACCGATACCTAAAAGATAATTTTGTATTTTCTTATTCATGAGTGCAACTTTATAAGTTGAATGAATACTCTTTATATTATTTAATCAATGATTAGTCAGCAGTCCGTAAAACGTTGACAGTACCTTTATATATCACTGCAGGTCCATTTTGTGGACGAGTCTGAAGTACCCACAAATATCCTCCATCTGCAATAGGTTGGTTATCTACGTCGACCCCATTCCAATTATTCTGATAATTATCTGTCTCGTATACAAGACCACCAAAGCGGTTGTAAATCGAAAGATGATTAGCAACACTATATATGCATTTGATAATAAAGTAATCGTTTTTACCATCATCGTTTGGTGTAATTATTCTCAGGCCTGCAAAACAATTACCTCCTATGGTTAAATCTGCTAATCCTGTGACTTTGCATTGATTTGCATCTGTAACAGTGATAAAATATATAGCCTCAGGCAGATTGTTCAAAGAAGCTGAATTGCCACCAACAGGGGACCATTGATAAGTATAATTTGGAACGCCTCCAGTTACAACTGCAGAAACAGCCCCATCGCTTGCTGACGGATCAGATGGCAATGTGGTGAGTAATGAAACTACCAGTGTATCAGGAGATGTAAGCACAATAGTTGATGTAGCTGTTTGACCGGAAGCATCTGTGACGGTCAATGTATATGTGCCTTCACATAAACTGCTCAGGTTGGCTGTTGTAAATCCATTGTTCCAAAGATATGTATACGGAGATGCGCCGCCAGTAACGGCTGACGTAATGGAGCCATCGCAAGCACTATGACAGCTCGTTTCAAAACCACCCCCATATTGTTGCGCAGAAAGATTTACACCGATTCCTCCTGCAGTTATCGTAAAGCAAGTGTCCATTGAACAAATACTATTATAAGTAATCGTAACACAATATAGACCCGGACAAAGATTTATCAGGTCCTGAGTTGCTTCACCGGTATTCCAATGGTATGTATAAGGTGGGGTGCCTCCAGTCACATTAAGATCAATAGCACCATGACAATCTTCATTCAGATCATTTGTAATTGTTGCTGTTTTGACCAATGGCAGTGGTTGCGTAATGATGAAGCATGTATCTCTGGTACTGCTGGCACTATCTGTTATGGTTACACAATAAGTACCTGCTGTAAGGTTACTAAGGTTTTGAGTTGTAGCTCCACCGGGATTCCATATGAATGTATACGGGGCTGTGCCGAATGATACACTTAAATTAATGGCTCCATTTGATCCACCATTGCAAGTAACATTTGTGAGGTTTGCAGATACATCAGCACCAACGATGTATGCATCCGGAATGAATGTGCATCCTTTTGAATCCGTGACCGTAACGATATATGATCCAGGACAAATGGCCACAAGGTCCTCCGTGGTGACCATAGGTGTCGTGTTCCATTTAAATGTATAGGGAGGAGTGCCACCTGTAACTGTAATATCAATAGCTCCGGTGCAAGATCCGGGAGGATTTGGGTCCGTAATTGTTCCGGTAACACCAATAGGCAGTGGATCAGTTACAGTTGTATTCGCAATAACTACCTGCGATCCCAATGTGATCGTAACCGTATAGGTACCGGTAGGTACACCAGAAAGATCTTCGGTTGGTAAATTTCCGAGTGACCATACAAATGATGGTGTTCCACTGCATGCCGAGGAAAGTGTGACGTTTAGATCAACAGAACCAGTAGATTCTCTTGGACATGCAGGACTAGTGGGAGTTATGGTATAGCTAATCGCGCATACATCGGTATCGCAAGTTGTTTTTATTTGGGCAAGTCCCGGAAGGGTAGTTAATACAAGTACACTATCAAATTTGTTTGCGATTTCAATTTCAAGAGGGGTATCTGAAAATGAAACTACAGAGGAAGTTCCGACAGGACCAATGGCTTTAAGACATAGCCTGAATATTGTAGAGAAGTCAGGAACTGTTACTCCGTTTAGAGTTAAGTCGATCCAACTTAGTGTTAATTGGCCTTGATGAACGCTTGGGGGAGTTCCAAACCCACTAGCATCTAAACCAGGAAGGCCAAAACCTTCAAGATGATCAAAAATGAATTTTGTAGAATCCCAATTCATACTTAATTGAACCGCGACAATATCCTCGAAATCATTTACGGAGACATCAATACAGGTGATTCCATTAGTTGTGGTACAGACAGTATCGGCAATAAGCGCAAATCCCTGAAGCGCGCATTGAGCTGTAATGACAGCGGGTTGAATCACGACATTGTGAAGATTTCCATCGATATCAGAAATCATGACGGGAGGGTTCGTTCCAAGAGTTATGTCGCTTGATTGGCCGCCTGTGCCTATGACATCAAAACATATTTCAAATAAAGTAGTACCATTAGGCAAAGTGTCATTTTGGGCATTTCCATTAAACCATACCACACGAAGAGTGCCGGGGCTCAGAAGATTTGTATTTCCCTCTCCAAAAGCAGGTAATGGGCCAAAATTCTGGAATCTATTGAATTGAAGAACGGCCGGATCGTACACCAGGGAGAATTCCATAGCACCAACGGTAATGAAATTGTCTACAGTAAACTGGATACAAGAAGTGCTTCCACATGCGCCTATAACTGAATTTCCAATCAGTGTAAGGTCCTGAGAGCATCCTTCTCCGAAAACTGAAACCTGTCCGTTGTGTGCCACAAGGCCTATATCATTAATACCATCTTCTGAAGCCTGGATTTCAGTGGGGTCATCAGTTATAGCTACTACTGAGCTTTGACAAGGAGTACCAAGAACTTCGAACTCGACTGTAAAGAAGAGTGATCCATCAGGGATCGTTATTTGATTAACGCCAGGTTCGATCCATGCTAAAGTGAATTTTCCCTGGTTGGTAAAGCTTGGTGTAGTATTGAAATTTGAAGCATTTAGGCCTGATACTGAAGGATTTAGGTTCTTAACAGCTCTGAATCCAAGTACTTGTGGATTCCAATTGACTGAGAATTGAACAGCAACCAGCTGACTGAAATGATCAACATGAAAGTCTATGTTTATGATCTGGCCCTGAGTAACATCTGTTAAACTACCGATGTTGAATATAGGTTGCGCAGCTCTGGATTGGAGGGCAAAGAAGAAGGCAACTATTAGACCTAATATAGATTTACTCATTAGCAATTACGTTATTATGTCAATCAAAATTCTTTAAAGTAAAGCAAATCAAGGGCAAATATAGTAATATTAGTTGCAATATCACTGAACCGAAAATGCCAAATCAAGGGTAAGAAATCACAGCGAAAACTATACCATGTTAAAATTAATCCAAAAGAGGGAGAGGTTGGTCGGCGTGAAAGTTGAGATGCTGGTGCAAAAATGGTAAAAATCTTTAATATGCGGAAATACAGGGCTTATCCTTAATCTACTTATGACATTTACCGGGCAATAATGACTAAAAATAACTTAGGGGAAACGGGAATAAGGAAATAATAAAAAAGCCCCGGCTTGTGGCCAGGGCTTTGAGAGAGTGTTGGTTTTTCTCCCGATGGGGAATGAGGGAATAAATCTTAGAATTATTGTTTTACAAACTTTCCAGATAGCTCACCAAGGGTAGAAATTACTTTGTAATAATAGATTCCAGGAGACTGAATCAGGTCATTTCCGATGTTTATTTCAGATTTGTCAGAATAAGCGAAATATTTCTGATTGAAGAGTTCCTGCCCTTTCATGTTGAACAATGAAACATTGAATTCCTGACCGGCCTGAATTGAAACGGTGAGTGTTGTTCCATCAGAGAAAGGATTTGGAGAAATCTTTGTTTCAAATTGTGAAACAGACGATCCGGAAGTAACCGCTTTCAATTCCAATTTTTGATTCTGGAGTTTATCAGTGTAGACCTCAGGATAGAGACTTTCTTCGTCTTGAACTAGAAGTTGATTCAAGGCAATATCCGAAGGCAAGTGGGCTATTGAGAACAGAACGGTACCTTTTTTAAGACTGATGGCATCTTCCTGTCCCCAGCTGATCCTTGAAATGCCATCCTGATCTGCAGCAATATTGGATGTGGAAACCGGTAGAGCTCCTTCAATTAAATCAAGTCCTATAGCTTTCAGAGACATTTGGAATCCATAAAGATTAGCATCTTTTGACAGAATGAAATCTTGTGTTCCAGCCGCTTCATTTGTAACGACGTTTAATTCTAAACTACCTGAAGTCCTTGGTGAGAGTAACCATGCTGTATTTACCATGTCTCCATTCACATCACCCATTTTTATGGCTTTGAATGAAGCAGCGGTCGGGAAAGTACCGTTGTGATCAATTTCCACACCTGGATGACAGTAGTTATTATAAAGATCTGCAGGTGTACCCGGACTGCAAGGATCTCCGAAGAAGACCCAGGATAAATTACCTGCATAACCTGGAAGCTGATATGCTCCGAATAGAGCATTTCTCAAAAGAACTAAATCGTTTGCGCCTACCCTGCCGTTTCCATCGAGGTCAGCTGCATACAATTTAAATGGTTCTGTAATTCGCTCTGTTCCATTGATATGTCTTTTTAAAGCAATAAGATCGAGTGTTGAGATACCCTCAAGTGGTTTACCTTCTCTTGAAAGATTGATCATCCTATCAAACTGAGTTGTACCAAATCCTAATGAAAAATGTCCGGCGGCATCTGATGTAGTTTCAGATTCCTGATCAAGCGATTGATCGGTCATAATTTTGGCCATCGCTGCTGATGCATGAGGAACACCTATGTTGGTAAAAGTGGTCACTGCTCCTGACACCTGGTGCAAGCCATTACACGTATTAGCATTGTCGGTGATCTTGATAAAAGTGGTACAATAATCTGAGTTACCATATTCATCTGTGACCCAAATCTGGACTGGCACTGTGCCAACATCATCGCAAGTGAATACCCTTGATGCATCATATGGATTTGATGAGAAAGAATATTTCAGCTTGTAATTTGGTGTACAATTATCTGAACTTGATGCATTGAAATCTTTTGCCCAAATCGTCACCATTCCACCAAGAGGCATGACGACACTTGAAAGACCATAATAGCAAACAGGTGAAGGTGCTTTCTTGTCGATGACGTGAATTTTGTGGCTGCATGTAGTACAATTACCACAAGCATCGCAAACATTCCAAAGGATCTTATGCCATCCGTCAGGAAGAACTTTGTCTATATAAGGTTGGCCTGAGCCCTGACCTGAAACATTGTATGTCCCATCATTATTGATGTCAATTTTCCAATCCCAGGTAAAAGATTCTGTAGGTGTACAATCATCTTCCACATGGGGTGAATCCTGGTATCGGCCGGAGCAATAAGGCTCATATCCATTGACTACAATATCAGCGCAATTGTTTACAAAAGAAGGAGGATGAGCATTCATCAATTTAATGACCTGGACGTGTGTCCATATACCATCGCTCCATGGATTGTTAGGCTGGTACTTACACCAATCGATAACTGTCCATGTACGAAGAATTTTTTTGCAAGCTCCATCGGAGAACGTAAAAACGAGGTCTTCGTGAGCAAATGCTAAATGAGTGCATCCGTGATTGTAGGCGTCATAGCCAGGGAATGTTGGCTTATTGTATGGTGAAGGAATATCTTCCGGATCCAATTCGTCAACAGTATACTGACATGCATCTGCTGTATAATCCCAAGGCCAGTTAATGTTGTAATAAGAGTGAGAGAAGTCCTTGACAGTTATCGTCTGATAACAATATTCAGACCAATAGCCCATTTCGACGCAGAATTTACGTTTGATGATACCTACACCGCAAGCATTCCGGTAGTCAGTCACATCGCAAATATTAATCCATGTATTACCTCCGCAACCACCTCCGGCTGAGCCATCATATCCCCAATTATAGGGTTGATAACATGAAGTATTACCCGGGTCGTTTATGATGATAGGGAGGCAGGTGCCCCCATTGCCAACACAAGTTCCGAATGTGTGATTATAGGGGTTGTAAAGGCAATCATCATTGAACGAAAATCCACAACTGACGGTGATATTCGGTGGGCATGTAATGTGTGGTGTAGAGTTATCCTGAACGGTCACTTCGGCCATGCATTCGTTATAGT
Organism: Saprospiraceae bacterium; assembly: GCA_040004485.1. Lineage (GTDB taxonomy): Bacteria > Bacteroidota > Bacteroidia > Chitinophagales > Saprospiraceae > Opimibacter. The sequence continues at coordinate 4,188 of JBDUAU010000140.1, read as the reverse complement.
TTCCTTTATCATCTACGACTCTCATGACCACCCAAATGGAATGGCCTACGTCATCGCAGCAAAATTCAACGTACGGTCTGAATTGAGTGTCATCGGCTACTCCTGGAGGGCAATAGCCTGCAACCATACGTCTGACTTTATATTCAGCAATATGGCAATTGTCATAGCTTCCGTCATCAATGTCTGTGGCATACACTTTCGCTGTACCGTTGTTGGACAAAGAAACTACCGTATGTGCATCACAAATCGCTACAGGGGCAACGTTGTCGTTCCAACAACATGCACCTAAAGGATTGATAATGAGAAAGGTAAATAGGAGGGAAGATAAAAGGGTAAGAGTTAGTTTCATAATCAAAGGGATTATTGGTTTTTTCTGATTTTCATTGACAAAAGGTATAAAGTTTTTAAATAGGACGGACATCCAATCTAAAAATAATAAAATAATATACTGACTTTTGGTGGGAGGGTGATCAAAAATACTATAAAAATTGGATTTTCAAGGATTTGCGAAGAAAAATGGAATAAATTTTGAAGTATAGGTCACCCTATTTGATTTTGAATCGCAAAGCGGACCAAACCGGCTGTTGTTGTTATGCTGAGCTTTCGCATGATGTTCTTTCTATGGGCTCCAACAGTTTGGGGGCTGATAAAGAGATTTTCAGCGATTTCAGAGCTACTTTTAGCCTGTGAGATTAACCCAAGGATTTCAACCTCACGACGGGTGAGGTGATATTTGACGAGAAAAGCCTCTTCAAATAATGAGGGTAAATCATCATCGACCACATCTTTAGGGTAGAGTTGAAGGTTTTTGCTTATATAAATCTGGCCTCTAGAAACATTATTAATGCCTTGGATCAATTCCTGAAAGCTGCTGTTTTTGAGGATGTAGCCTGAAACTTTATGAACCTGAAGGCATTCCCTTACGAATTTCGGATCACTGTATTTTGTAACGATTATGATCTGAAGATGAGGATATTCATTTTTTAATACCGGAATGACTTCCAATCCGTTCAAAACGGGCATATTGAGATCCAATAATAGGATATCCGGACGTACCGACTGTAGTTTTGAAAGGAGATCCTCACCATTATGAGCAGTGCCAAGAATATCAACCGGAAATGAAATCTGATGTTGTAAAGCAAGAACCAATGCGTCCACAAAGAGGGTATGGTCATCGGCGATGAAAAGTGAATATTTCCTTAACTCTGATAACATCATTTTGCAAAAGTAAGATTCAATATTTGTAAACTATATCTGATTTCCCGGCCCCAAATGAAGTTCACGCTTCTGACTAACTGAAGGAGCGAATATCTTTGAGTATGGATTTAAGAGGAGCTTGATAAAATATACTCCGGATTTTTGCCCGGAAAGAGGTAAGATATAAAAATATTGACAAGCTAACCTTTTTATGGAGTGATCACTGATCAGTGAAAATAAAAAATAATCCAACTTTAAAATAATAATAACGCTGAAATATTTAATAAAAATATTATTAATTCTTAGATCGAATTTAAATCAATTAAATAATTTATGCTTTCATGTTATTTGCTTAACCATAATATTAAATATTACTTCAACTAATTGTTATTCTCAGCAGAATATTCCGAATCAGAATTGTCATTATCTATTTCATGTTCCGGAAGATACCCTATTAACCTGGCCAGAGACGATAATTCCGGGAACAATCACATGGAATAAAAATGGAACACCTGTGATTGTTGATTATAAATTGATTGAAAATAAAATTATTCCGGATTGGAAGACACTGAGCATTGACGCAGATTCGATCGAGATCCATTTCACAGCACTGCCCTACTCTTTTCATCAACGACAAACGCTTTGGGATTCAAGCCAGATCAGGATTGTAGACGGAGATGCAGTATATAATCCAGTCTTATTAAATCCAGGTAGCTCGCTATTTCAATCATCCGGATTGGAGTATGACGGTGCGCTTACACGAGGGTTCTCGGTAGGAAATAATCAAAGTCTTGTATTCGATTCTGAATTAAATCTACAATTAAGCGGCAATATTGGTGATGGATATTTAATTAAGGCAGCCATTACGGACCAAAATCTTCCTATTCAGCCAGATGGTACTACAAGGCAAATACAAGAATTTGATAAAGTATTTATTGAAATTGACAAAGACCAGCATTCTGTATTGGCAGGTGATTTTGATGCCATCAATCCAGAAGGATATTTCATGCGGTATAACCGAAAATTAAAAGGTGTGAAATATTCATTTGAGGGAAATAAATTTCACCAACCTTGGACAATAATAGGTTCGGCTGCAGTTTCGAAAGGAAAATTTACGAGGCAAGCTATAACGCCGGCTGAAGGAAACCAGGGCCCTTATCCTTTGAGAGGAGAGAATGGGGAATTATTTATCATTGTCCTGGCGGGTTCTGAGAAAGTTTATATTGATGGGGTATTACTGACAAGAGGTGAAGATGCCGATTACATCATGGATTATAACAGGAGTGAAATAACATTCACCCGTCGTATCCTGATTAATATACATCACCGTATCACGATTGAATACGAATACGCACAATTTAATTTTCAAAAATCCCAAAACACATTTGAAGCAAGGTATCAAAAAGATAAACTGGAATCCTATTTCAATTTCTTCCAGGAGAATGACAGTAAAACCATCACAGGTGACCTGGAACTCACTGCAGAAGATCTTGCTTTATTAAATATGGCAGGAGACGAAGGAAGTCAATTCCAAAAAAGCGGAATAAAAAAATTAAATGAAGGATACAACAGCAATATCATTCTCTATGCTGCTATTGACACTGTAGTCAATGCGGTGATTTATACTGATGTACTCACCTGGTCTACAGATCCGCAAAAAGCTAATCTTATCGTTACGTTTAGTGAAGTTGGACAGGGGAAAGGAGATTATATCATCAACCGCGATCCATCTCCCAACGGGCGCATTTATTCCTGGATTTCACCTGATGCTGTAACAGGTGCGAGAAGAGGAAATTTTGCTCCTATAATTCCGCTACAGGCTCCACAGCAAAAACAAATGCTGACTGCCGGAGGTGAATACCGATGGAATAAAAACGGAAAGCTACGCGCAGAATTTGGCATAAGCCGTCAGGACCTTAACCGGTACTCATCGCTTGATGATAATGATAATATAGGAGGTGCAATGAAAGTGACACTTTCTGAAGTATATTCATTGGGTAAGTCCTGGACAATTTCACCACTAATAAGTTATGAGGGAAATGAAATGAATTTTCGATCACTGGATCCTTACAGAAACCCTGAATTTGCAAGAGATTGGAGTTTATCTCAGGACATTGGTCTGCGAAGTGAGCAACTACCCGCTATCAAAGTAGGTATCAAGAAAGGTGCATCTATTTTTTCTGAATACGGATATAGTGGCTTATACAGATCCGGAGGCTATACAGGAAATAAGCATTCGGCACAGATCATGGTTGATACTGCAGGGTGGAAACTTTCCGGCCAAATTGGAATTCTGAATGCAGAAGATAAATTGAACAAAAGCCGGTTTATCAGACCAAGTATTAATCTGGAGCGTGTCATTCGCAAAAGCGGTAATTGGAGACTAGGAATTAAATACTTCGAAGATAAAAATGAAGTGAGAGGTGTGTCAAATCACGATCTTAGTTTAAGCAGTTTTATTCAGAATCAAATGTCATTTTATTTAAAAAATAATATTGAGGAAAACACACATTTATTCCTTAGCTATATTCTTGAACAACCTAAAATTCCATACCTGAATCAATTGAAGACTTCTGAAAAAGTAAATGAATGGAATGTTGAAGGCCATTTTGATCAATTTAAATATTTTAAACTGGCGTACACGATTAAGAATCGAAATGTGGAATCCCTAATTAATGCACCTGCCAACCGGAGCCGAAATTTATTGGGGCGAATAGACCTGACAGCTGATGTATTTAAAAAAGCAATCAGATGGTCAACCGGATATGAAATAGGTAACGGGCAAGAACCTAAAACGGAATACAAGTACATAAAGGTTCAGAAAGGAGAAGGCAACTACATCTGGGTAGACAATGGAAATGGAATAGAGGAAATAAATGAATTTGAAACAGCCCCATTTGCAGATCAGGGTGAATATATAAGAGTGCTCGCCTTCAATAGTGAGTTCATCAGAACAAGGTCATTGGGATTGCAGCAGACGCTGAATATTGA
>JBDUAU010000253.1:0-3850 GCA_040004485.1 Saprospiraceae bacterium | reverse complement strand
ATTTAATAACCTTCAGGCCCGTGTGGAAGTATTAGGGAGGTATCTTTGACGTCGCAAGACGACAAATGCAGCTTGAGGAAAGAGAGCAATTAACTCTTGATCCCGACTTTTGGAATGACTCCGAAAGAGCACAATCCACATTAAAAGAAATCAAAACTCATAAGCACTGGCTGTCTCACTTCAAAGACATCAAGACAGTCATTGATGACCTGGGCGTTCTTCTTGAGTTTTATGACGCAGGAGAAATACCCGAAGAGGAATTGGATCATGCTTATGCAAATGCAGTAAGCATAGTAGACGATGTCGAATTCCGAAGCACACTTAATCAGCCGGAGGACGAACTGTCCTGCATATTAGAAATCAATGCCGGTGCCGGTGGAACAGAAAGTTGTGACTGGTCGGACATGATTCTCAGAATGTATATCATGTGGGGTGAAAAGAATGGTTATAAAGTATCTGAACTCAACAGGGTGAATGGTGATGTGGCCGGTATTAAGAGCGCAGAGATAGAGATCAGTGGTGAGTATGCATATGGAATGCTCAAGGGTGAAAATGGTGTCCATCGCCTTGTAAGAGTAAGTCCATTTAACTCCCAGGGTAAACGAATGACATCCTTCTGCTCCGTATTTGTACATCCGGAAATTGATGACACCATCGAAGTGGATATCAATACAGATGATCTTGAATGGGATACATTCAGGTCCAGTGGCGCAGGTGGGCAGCACGTCAATAAAACAGAATCTGCTGTGCGTGTGCGACATCTTCCATCAGGTATTGTCGTAGAATGCCAGCAGGAGAGATCACAACATCAGAACCGCGAAACAGCGCTTAAAATGTTGAAATCACGGCTTTATGAGCGTGAGATTCAAAGACGAAATGCTGAACGTGATAAAGTCGAATCAGATAAAATGAAAAACGAGTGGGGTAGCCAGATTAGGAGTTATGTCCTGGATGACCGCCGTGTGAAGGATCACCGCACCCAATACACAGTGCACAATCCGGACATCGTTTTGAATGGTGATCTGAATGGATTTTTGAAAGCCTATCTCATGTGGAGTAAGAGTGGGTATATCTCTCAGAATTAATCTATTGAACGGATTTTTTTTCATAACAGAATTAAATTTTTATAGGTACTGACAGGTCGCGACCTGTCTGTACTTCTAAAAATTTAATGCAGGGTTTCTGTCAAAACATTTTCCATTATCCACATCCCATAACTTTCATTCACTTCGACATGCCAGCTTAAGATACAGGGCACTTCATAAGAATGTTGGCTGGAAATAAATTCAGTCACTTTGTCTTTCAGAGAGGGGAGTGTCTTTAGCATTAAAACAAATTCATTCTCAGATTGCGTAGTTCCGTCCCATGGAAAAATGGATTGAATAGGAAATATGTTTGCACATGCTGCAATGCGTTGTTCAATTGCTTTTTTACCTAATGATAAAGCTTCAGTATTTGAAGCTGCGGGAATATAAAAGAGAAGAATTCGCAATGGTTAATTCTTTGAACGAAAATAAAAATTATAACGATAATATTTCGGCCATATGTAACAGGTCAAGATCGATGTCCTTGTGTTTGTTGATCGCATCATCAAAAGAAACCATCGCCATTTTATTGTTTTGAATACCGATCATCACATTCGTATGACCTTCCAGAAGTGCTTCTACAGCTTTGAATCCCATACGACTGGCGATGAGTCGATCTAATGCTGAAGGCGCTCCTCCTCTCTGCATATGGCCTATGATCGTCACTTTCGGATCATAGTCAGGAAATCTATCTTTGATCTCAACGGCAAGCTTCTGTGCATTTCCGCTGCCATTACCTTCTGCAACAATGATTAAAGAAAACAGCTTCTGACGTTTTGCTGTTTTTTCAAGGTGTTTAATCAGGGTATCAAGAGTTGTTAAAGCTTCCGGAATCAGGATCGCACCCGCACCACTTCCTATGCCTGTGTTTAATGCAATGAAACCGGTATCTCTTCCCATCACTTCAACAAAGAACAACCTGTTGTGTGAATCTGCTGTATCCCTTATTCTATCCACAGCTTCAATAGCCGTATTGACAGCGGTATCGAAACCTATTGAATAATCTGTTCCGTATAAGTCATTATCAATGGTACCAGGAATACCGACAATAGGAATGCCATATTCTTCGAAGAAAATTTTTGCACCTGTAAATGTTCCATTCCCGCCAATAGCGACAAGTCCTTCAATGTCATTTGCCACCAATGAATCATAGGCTGATTTCCTGCCTTCAGGTGTACGGAAACGATCACTTCTTGCAGTTTTAAGGACGGTGCCACCACGCTGGATAATGTTTCCTACATCACCTTTATCAAGTCGTTCGATATGGCCATCGATCATACCCTCATAGCCTCTGTATATTCCGAAGACATGAAGATCATGGTAAGAAGCAGTTCTCACTACAGAACGTATAGCAGCATTCATGCCCGGAGCATCCCCTCCTGAGGTAAAGACAGCTATACGGCGTATATTATTATTCTTCAATTTCATGGTTTTCGTGCATTGTAAAAAGGCGATAGGAAGGATCTTTCAGAAAAATCCCGGCCTTCAGTGCATTATCTGCAAGTTCGTTTTCAATTAAGTCGGCAAATATACACCCTATGGACCCAAGAAAGTGCACAGGCTCCATAGGCTTCAGAGGAAGCAAATGATTCTTCAGAAACAGACGTAACCGTGCTTTCACCAAATCCCTGATCCAGGAATTATCTTTCAGGTCTGTTGCGACTTGAGCAAAAGTGGCCAGGTATTGATTAGGTGTGGAAGAGGAATAGAGTTGCTTCAACAATCCGGACCTTCCATCCGGTAGGAAACGCGCCATTTCTGTCCTGACGGGTCCAGGCATCTCATTATAAAAATAGGACTGAAGAAGAGATTTCCCAATATCACATCCACCTCCTTCATCACCCAATATGTAACCCAGTGCATTTGCTTGTCGAATGATCCGTTTCCCATCAAAAACAGCTGCATGACTTCCGGTGCCAAGAATAGCCACTGTACCGGCTTCTTTTCCACAGGTACCAATAGCAGCCCCTACTAAATCCGAGTTAACATTTACTTTACTTACGGGAAATATCTGATGCAACAAATTCTTTATTGCCTGAGCAACCTGATCATCAACTATTCCTGCACCGTAATACCAAATAATATCAGGGGAAATTCCCTGTATTTCTTTTGAAAGTGAGGTGAGCATAATCGTACCAACCTCAGGTGGATGTACAAGTGGATTAAAGCCGCCGAGCCTGATTTCTTCTGATTTATCTCTTGTGGCCCACCAGCTGCTTTTTGTAGAACCAATGTCACCTACAACTATGATTTCATTCATCTGACTGATTTTGTAATCATCGTAAATGTAGAAAGGAGTTTGTGATACATCGTACTGAACAATAAAATTGAAGCCGGTTGAATTTTTATTTCTTTCCCTGTGTTAGCATCTGCGTAAAGCCCAAAGTAATATCCGGCGGTACGACGTTCTCCCTTTTTTCTTACATTTACTTCTCATTTCAAATTAATAAAATCAACTATTATGATCATTATTCTTTTAATCATTATAGTCGTACTTGCCCTCCTTCTCATGGGGACATACAACAAACTTGTACGATTGCGCAATGGAGCTGAGGAAGCATTTCAAACGATTAATGTATTTCTCAAGCAACGGTATGATCTGATACCAAACCTGGTCAGCACCATCAAAGGTTATACACAATATGAAACCGGTGTACTTGAGAAAGTGGTCCAGTTGCGTGGTGCCGCGATGGCAGCCGGTGGCAAGGATGGCGGTGCTGCAGAGAATGCACTTTCCGGGGCGTTAAAATCCGTGTTTGCACTAG
>JBDUAU010000368.1:0-3855 GCA_040004485.1 Saprospiraceae bacterium | reverse complement strand
AACCCTGTTCCGGCAACATTAGTCGCAGCAAAATGTTCAGGGTGTGTCTCGAACTCACCGCCATAGTTTGCATCGGTCGCTTTATAAGGTGCGGGCAAATACGGCAATATCGAAATGGATTTAGTTGCAGTGACGGATCCATTAATCGTTAATTGCATTGTAAAATTTCCAGCAGTTGTATAGGTATGATTGAACACAGAATCCGTAGTTGTAGAATTATCACCTAATTCCCAATTGAAATGTTGAGCATTAGTAGATTGAACACCATCAATCAAAACCGGCTGTCCTACATAACCGATCGTAGGTGCAAGTATTACAGCAGCAGGTGCGGCAAAAATATCAGTCGTCATCAATCCTCTGCCATAGGTTGCAGCTAAAACAATTTTATCACTTTCACGAACCTGCAACATATCTACTCTGGCGAAAGGCATTCCGCGCAATGGGTTCGTTGGCTCCCAGTGTGTCTGATCGCCATTGATATCATCCGTAGTCCAGATACCGGCATCAGTTGCAATCATCGCACGATGATGATCTGCAGGATCAAATATGCCCCATCGCACAGGGATATCAGGAAGATCGCCTTCAATCGCTGTCCAATTGGCACCATCATCATATGTCACCCATATATTTTCAAGAGTGGCTCCGAAATTAAATAAACTGATCAATGCATCCTGTGTAGAAAGCTTATCCAAATAAATACTTGATACACTTGCATTACCCGGAAAGTCAGCAAAAACATGTCCATGTGGATTTCCAATATTTGTACTATCTGTACGAAGTACAAGTCCGGATTGTCCACCAAAATATACACGGTTTGGAATGATTAGGTCTGCTTTGACTGCAGTCACCTGGATATTGAACCCAACGACATCAACCTTATCCAATTGACCAGTTGTCACATCCCAGCGAAAGAAATCTATATCGTTCACGCCACTCTGATTGGCCTGCCCGTAAAGAATATGCGCCCTGTCATCATATCCGGCACGATTGATAAATTCTCCATCCACTGAAGCGCCATAATTAAAACTCAACCCACCATCTGTGGACAATTGATAATTTCCATATTGTGATGAGACGATCTGATATTTCGGATCCACCTGATCGATAAAACAAAAAATACCATCACCTCCGTAAGCTATTCTGGATGGAGCCAGGCCAGGTTCTTCAATAATAAGTGAATTGTTATCCTGCGTACCACCCATGACATATGGTGATCCTGCATCAGGATGAATCGCTCCCGCATAAAACTGTGTAGTGACATACCCACCACTCTTATCTGTAATTGAGATACCATTATTGTCTGTCAACCAAATGCCGCCATCATTGCTAAAAAGAATACGACCTGGTTTAAGAGGATCAAATGTGATGTTGTGATTGTCTACATGCATGTCTGTCAGGATGGGTCTCCATGAACCTCCCTGCGTATTTGATTCAGCAATTCCTACGCCCGCTGCCAGCAGCCTTTGACAATTAAAAGGATCAACTGCAAGATCAAGATCATACCATGCCTGTCCATACGTAAAAAAAATAGAAGGCTCTGCTTTTGAAGTCCAGTTTTCACCTCCATCCATTGTCACAAATACATTGGATGAATAATTACCTGTAGCTCCGAATGCATAAAGAACTTCAGGATCTGATGGACACACCGTAAATTCAACTCGATTGACATTTCCAGGAAAACCTGGTTTGCCGGATCCAATATTTACCCAATCATTTACATCACCCGTCTCCGATTTGAATATAGAATTGTCGTTGGACGTGTAAAACGTATGATTGGTTTCAATAAAAAAGAAGTCATGAAAATTATCGCTGTTTGCTCCTGAAAATCCGGAACCCAAAACTTCTTCCCATGTATCGCCTTTATCCCTGCTCCGCATCAATCCATGGTCTGCTGTAGCAACATAAATATCCCCATTCGTGTGGATGTACAATTCATTGACGGTTTGAAATGTCGTATTTATCGTGGAGGGAATTAATGCCCAGGTCTTTCCATCATCTGTTGATTTGAAAATCCCTGCTCCTTGTACATCGCTGGTATAGCTTTCACCTGTCGAAACAAAAACGTTATTATGATTATTGGGATCCTGCGCGATATCCGAAATGGAAAGACTTTCAAAATACAGGCCAAGCTTCAACCATTTTGGATTGGCCTGTGTAATATCTTCTGTTCTCCACAATCCACCGGATACACCTCCCACCCAAATTCGATTTCGATTTGGATCCGATTCATCGATCAGGATTGCTCTCGTCCTTCCACCTCTGTTATTCGGTCCTCGTTCATGCCAGTTAGGGTTCGCAATGCTGCCTGGCATAGACCTGCTTCGTGAAGGGTGAGCCAGGCGTCTTTGTCCTTCATCGATAGCTTTAAATAATTTGTCATATGGAATAGTCCCCAGATCCACATCAGAAGATGTACGAATGTGATCTTCTATTGCATCTTTAATATCTTGCTTCTTATTCACTTCATCTTCATCAATATTCTTAGGAATAAGATGATCTGAATGCAAAAAAATACCCAGCGATATAGTGAGAATAGTAAATATGAGGAAGTAAATTTTTCGCATTGGAAAGAATTCAAAAACAGGTTGGTTGATTTTATTTCGAAGATGAATTCAAAATTACTTCGCTTGAGTTACTTTATGGTCTATATCCTATGTTCTCTGCTCTTTGCTTTTTATTTTCCTGCCGTAAATAACTTGTATGCCGTAGACTTTTCTTCGCCGATCTGAACGCTTAATATGTATACACCGGGAAGAAGACGTAGGCGATCCATTTCATAGTAAACAGAATGAGGTACAGCAACATCCTCTCTGACCAGTTTTCCGGAAACATCAAATAACCTCGCTTTTACTTCCTGGTTGATGACACTGCTAAAACTGATTCCAATACGATCCGTGAACGGGTTAGGAAGTACATTGTGCACAAGATCCGGATCAACATCCCTTCTCACTACAATTACATTCGTATAGAAGTCGAGATGATAGCCGATGTCCGGATTGTCATTGATCACTTTCAACCGGTAATAAATCACATTCCGCAAACTCTGATCAACATAGGAATAATTTTGTGGAATCGTGGTCACAATGCCTTTTGCATTTACCTCTGCTATTTGAGTGAAGCCAATTCCTGTATAAGATCTTTCAAGGATAAATTTCTGGCATTGATATTCAATTCCTGTCGTCCAATGAATTGTCACCTCCTGAGAACCGGTATAATCAGCGGCAAAAGCAGTAACTGTTGTTTTTAATTCACCTTCGTATTTACTCACTTCAAAATCATCGATGACCAGGCCCTGGGCTTGTTCTGAGGCATCCGATTTGAAAATATATCTGAAGCTAACTGTAGATTCACCTGAGAGAAAACTTACATCTTTCACAAACTGTGCCCAACCAAGCTGTGCATTTGTGAAATAATCTTTCCCCTGAGGGAAAGCGCCATCCGCCAAATTGGTGTTGTGATAATTATACCAATGTGGATCACTACTTGTCCCGAGTTGTTGCCATGAATCACCACCGTCAAGAGAATACTCGATCTGGAAACCATCATTCCGGTTTTCGACAGCATATTTTGTCCAGAATTTTAATTCATACAAACCTGATTGACTGAAGTCAAACATCGGCGTATAGAAATAAGCTTCTGTATTATTCTGATAGAGATTATCATTTGGTCCTAATATCCATGCATTTGAGCCACTGTTTGTTCCATCCTTTCCTGGCTTTATTGAAGAGGAGGAAAATGTAAAGGAATTGACGCATTATCCTGTACTATCCAATATTGGAAATACTTTGCAGGTTGCAAAGGAACTTGAGATACAGGAAATATTTTCGACAATAACACCTGAACAGAATAAGGAAA
>JBDUAU010000082.1:0-3856 GCA_040004485.1 Saprospiraceae bacterium | reverse complement strand
TGACAGAAATACTATACTTCTTCATCGCAGAATATCACAAGTCAATGAAAGTAAATGAAGGTGGAGGAGCTGAACATGAAGAAGAAAATATCGAAGTCCTCGAAATGAATATTGACAAAGCGATGGAGATGATCACAAACGGGGAAATCAAAGATGGAAAAACGATTATGTTACTGCAGTATGTAAGATTGCATGGGATAGTGTAAAAGGACCGCAGACGATGGACTAAAAGGACCACGGACAATAGACCATGGACGACCGACAGTTTCCGCTGATGGTTGGAGAAAACTCCAACCATGGCAATACAAATCGCAATCATTCCTGCAATTATTTTAAACATTTAAACACCAAACACATTTACCTATAACCACAAAACCCAATAAACTTTTAATCTTATAAACCTATAAACACGTAAACTATGTCTTACCCACTCTTCATCAAAATGGCCCTGGACTCCTGGTATTCGAAAATCAGGGACACGAATAAGCTCCTTGAAAAAATATCTGATGATCAGCTCGCACAGGAAGTTGCCCCTGGAAGGAATAGAGGCACTTACCTGTTAGGACATCTATTAGCAGTCAATGACAAGATGCTCACGCTGCTCAATCTGGGAGAACGAATCTATCCGGAACTCGATGACATCTATCTGGATAATCCTGACAGAACCAAAGCTGAAAAAAATACAGCTGCCGAGCTTAGACAAAAATGGCATGAGATAAATGCAATCCTTGCTGACCATTTTGACAAGCTGAGTCCGGAAGAATGGCTTCAAAAACATATGGCAGTTTCTACTGAAGATTTCGAGAAAGAACCTCATCGCAACAGATTAAATGTGTTACTCAACCGCACCAATCATCTGTCATATCACCAGGGCCAATTGGCGTTTCTGAAACCATGAATTTTTCTCGTATAAAAATTAAAAAGTACTTCTGATGTCTTTAAATGTCTTTTGTCACATCCGGCATTACCCGGAAGACCAACTGATCTCCTATAGACAAAATAAGGACGTAGATCTTTTAAGAAAAGTCATGATTTCTTAAGATCAATTTCTTCAAAGCTAAAATTCGCTTATGTCAATTGATCTTAATTGCTCATATTAATTCCGTGTCATCTTTTTCTTTATCCTTAAAACCATTCCAGACTTTTAAACGTATTACTTGTGTACTTTAAATATACAATATGAAATATCCGGGAAGAACAGTTATATCAGGTCTATTTAGTTTGTTGCTTCCCTTTACTTCTATGACACAAACCTTGCAAATTCAGAGTCCTGTCAGATTTCTTGCTTTAGGCGATTCGTATACGATCGGACAAAGTGTCGCCCCTACCCTACGATGGCCGGTGCAACTAAGTGATTCTCTTCAGGCCAGAGGCATACCCACAGATACACTTCGTATCATAGCGACTACAGGATGGCGAACGGATAACCTGATCAATGCCATCAAAAATCAACATCTGGAAAATAATAATTATAATCTTGTTTCTCTGCTCATTGGTGTCAATAATCAATACCAGGGAAGACCATTCAGTCAGTATGTTGCTGAATTTCCGGCATTGGTGGATTCAGCGATTCGATTTGCCGGCGGTGATAAAACAAAAGTCTTTATTGTTTCGATTCCTGACTATGCATACACACCATTCGGTCAGCAAAGTTCAAATCCGGGGCAGATCAGTGCAGAGATAGATCAATACAATACCTATGCTAAACAAATAGCAGACAATCTGCAAATCGCTTTCTTCGATATTACGCCCATTTCAAGGCTTGGCCTTCAACATCCTTCATACGTTGCTAATGATGGTCTGCACCCAAGTGGTATCCAATACACCGAATGGGTAAAATTAATATTGGAATACATTGATAATCAAATAACAGGAACTAAAGAATTTGAAAACAATCAACTCCTAGTCACCATCTGTCCAAATCCCACACCTGATAGAATTACAATCGATATCCCCAGATCCAATTACGATCAGAAATTCGATCTCAGGATATATAATCTGACAGGAAAACTGATGTCTGAACAATTTGAGAGGGGTGATTCGTTTTCCATCTCATTGGATAACATGCCTGATGGATTGTATCTCCTTAAAATAAATTCAGGTGAGAAACAAACCGTGCAGAAAGTGATTAAAAAGAACTGAAAACAAAAGAGGACGCGGATCCATTAAGAAAATTTAGGATCATTTTCACTTGGCATATGAAAATCAGGATTTTATCGATATATTCGTATTGCTAGATTATGCAGTGTATGGAGCGCGAATAATCCTAATTTATCTTATCCTTTCTTAATAAATCCGAGTCCTATTTTTTTTATTTAGTCATATGATTCAAAAGAATTGCAAAATTAATGAGGACGCAGATTTATTAAGAAAAGTCAGGATCAATCGACTTCAACGATAAATTGTTTTTAGGGCGATAATCTTAAAAAATCTTAAAATTTCTTAACATATCTGCGTCCTATTTTTTTTATTTTGCTCCTCTATTATCAACTATGGATCCTTTAAGATTAAACAATACTTTTCAGGATCAGCTTTCTACAGAAGTGGCCATCATCGGCGCAGGCACTTCAGGTCTTTATTCTGCTTACAGATTAACTAAACAGAATGGAGATCACCTGCCTCTTCCCGCCAGTCAGGTACAGATCTTCGAAATGAGCGATCGCATCGGAGGCAGGCTTCATTCTGTCAAACTACCCGGCATGAATGTCATCGGCGAGTTAGGTGGTATGCGTTACATGTCTTCACATGTCATCATCGCGACACTTATTGAAAACATATTTAAAAACGAAATCAAACATATTGATTTTCCGATGGGTGACAGCGGCAACCTGATCGCGTATCTGAGAAAACAACGTCTTAAAATAAACGCCTGGACTGAAGCACAGCAAAACGGAAAAAAACTGAAGACGCGATACATGCTAAATAAAAAAGATCTTGGCTTCAGCGCGGATCAACTCTTCAACAGGATCGTTTACGAAGTACTTGTCGCCGATCCATGGTTCACTAAAAACTACGGGGATAAGGTCACGAATCCAACGAAATATGAATACACCTTCACGTTGACGAACAGAGATTGGGACATTGTCAAACCAAATCTAACGTATCAATTCAGAGGCCCATACTTCGGAAAAAAAGTATACGAAATCGGATTCTGGAATCTGATCAAAGACCGGATCTCTCAGGAAGGGTACAATTTCCTCGCCGATGCAGGCGGATATTATTCGAATACAATCAACTGGAATGCAGCAGAAGCATTTCCGTACATGGTCGGTGATTTTTCAAATGCAGGCTCCCAATATAAAACAATCGAAGGAGGATTTGATAAAATAACTCACGCATTAGCCGATGCGTATCTTCAAAATGATGGCTCCACTATCTGGTCTGAGAATAAATTGATCACTTTCGGTTATTCATCACCGGAAAAGAAATACAGGTATGAGCTGACTTTTATAAATCTTCCATCAAAAACGAAATGGAAAGTTAATGCCAATAAGATCATCCTGGCCATGCCATACAGATCGCTTGAACTGCTTGATCAATACAATTTCTTTTTTGACCTTAATGCACAATTGAAGCTACAATCCATGATGGATGCAGTGATCATGGAACCATCCTATAAAATCCTCATGGGATTTGAATATCCCTGGTGGCGCACACTTGGTGAAAAATACGGCCACTCCATTACGGATCTGCCGATGCGTCAGTGTTATTATTTCGGCACTGATCCTTCCAATGGACATTCGTTGATGTTGGGGAGCTACAATGATATGAGCACTGTTACATTCTGGGAAGGTCTGGCAAAACATCCTGAATTATTCAAAGTCAAACAGACATCAATAGCATCTCATGAAGATTT
>JBDUAU010000459.1:0-3864 GCA_040004485.1 Saprospiraceae bacterium | reverse complement strand
TTAAAGTGGGTAAGCTATTATCAATGTTTCGGGTGAACCAATTTCATCTCTTCAATAAGATTATCTGCGCCTGCAAATTTATCAATGATAAAAAGTACGTACCGCACATCAACCATGATGTTCCGGCAGATAGATTTATCATAGTACAGATCACTCATCGTTCCTTCCCAGACTCTGTCGAAATTAATGCCGATCAGGTTACCATATGCGTCAATTGTGGGACTTCCACTATTACCGCCTGTCGTATGATTACTTGCAATAAAACATACAGGCATCCTTCCATTTTCTCCATATTGTCCATAATCTTTGTTTTCATACAGTGAAATAAGCCTGGGGTCAACATCAAACTCATAATCATCGGGCTTATATTTTTCCATGACACCATCCAGGTAGGTTTGCGTTTTATATTCAACTCCATCCCGGGGTGCATATGGCTCAACCTGACCGTAAGTAAAGCGCATTGTATTATTGGCATCAGGCCAAAACCTGCGATCCGGATAGACCTCCATCAATGCAGCCATGTATGATTTTTGTTGGATCTGAATTGAATCATTAAGTAAATTATATGCAGGTGAAAGATCAGAATCCATTACTTTTTTTAATTCTTCAAAAAGCTGAAAAGCCATATCATCATTCATCATTGATGAAAATGAAGCCCCCCCTTTTTGAATCGTCTCGGCAAACTTTTCTTTAGAGACATAGATGGATCGAGAATAAATTTGCTCAGCTAAATCTTCAATTTTATATCCAGAAAGATAATCCGGCAAATATTCCTGAGACAATGAGGTCGTAAGATGAGAAATCAATGCAACGAATATTTCTTTGTCAATTCCCTTTCTGTAATCTTTATAAAAATCATCAAGTTGGGCCAATGTTCTTGCCGCTATTTTCTGATAGCCATCCTCTCCGCTTTCCTTGAATGCATTGACTAGTCGGTCAGCATAAAGTGCCAGACGAAATAGTTCTATATTATTTCCTCCGATGACTTCTGACAATATTGTCCTGTTTTTTACAACCGGCTCTATTTCCTTATAGAGTCTTTTCATTGAAGGAAGTATTTCACCATACTCTTTACATAAGCTTTTCTTTCTTTGCAATTCATCAATGAAATCGACTTCAAGACTTTTCTTTTTCTGAACGGCATGATAAGTCTTCAGACCCTGGGCTTCACCTATCCATTTCTTCCACGAATTGGCAAGACCGGCATATTTAACAGCATATGCAAGGCGAGCATCGGGCTCAGTTCGCATGTGCTTATCCATGATGCCAAGGGATATATTTCGAATTTCTATTCTTTCAGGATCGATGACATTTTCAATCTGAGCAACTGCATAGGAAGGTAGATATTCATTTGTCTTCCCAGGGAAACCGAATATAAGTGTGAAGTCGCCTTCAGCAACACCATCAAGAGATATTGGAAAAAAATGCCTTGGTTTCAAAGGCTTGTTGTCGGGAGAATATGCTGCAGGGCGATTGTCAGGACCTGCATAAATTCTGAAGACAGAAAAATCACCGGTATGTCTTGGCCATACCCAGTTATCAGTATCTGCTCCGAATTTACCAATGGATTCCGGTGGAGATCCGACATACCTGACATCATTGTACGTCTCGGTGACAAACATATAATATTGATTGGCTTCGAAAAATGGTTTGATCATTACATCCTGCCACTGTTCTTTTGGTGTTGTTGTTTTGACTAAATTCAGATTGGCATCGATCAAGGATTGTTTTTCTTTTGCCTCCATATCGGTTTTTACCCCTTTCAATACCTGATCTGTGACATCTTCAATTCTGATGATGAATGTTGCGAAAAGACCAGGGTTTGGAATTTCGGATTCGTGATTCGGCGCCCAAAATCCATTTTTAAGATAATTTTTTTCCAGCGTGGAATGAGTTTGTATGGAGCTATAACCGCAATGATGATTGGTCAGTAATAATCCCTGATCAGAAATAACTTCAGCTGTGCAGAATCCACCAAAGTGAACTACAGCATCCTTCAGGCTTCCCTGATTAACACTATAGATATCTTCAGCATTCATCTTCATGCCCATGGATTTCATTTCTGTTTCGTTGAGGGACTTCAACAGGAATGGGAGCCACATACCTTCTCCGGCAAATGCAGAAGTTGCAATCAGAGCTATAATGAGACAACAAAAGTGGCGGACTTTTATGATTTTAAAAGTGTACATCGTGTAGATTATTTTACTGCAGGACAAGATAGAAATAAATAAAGTCTTGTTTTTAAGGTACATTTCTGCTTTTAAACTAAGCGTAGATAGATCGATATGGATACAGGATTTCAGACTTTTTCTCTTCAACATTTACTGGCACTCGTTGTCCTCATTCTTTTTACATTATTGATGGTGATGGCAGGAAAGAGAGTTGAAGGAAAGATGAAGATGTGGATAGGGTATAGTATTGCTTCTTCATCTTTCGCTTTACTTATTATTGATTCAGGTATGAGGCTGATGACGCATACATTTGAAATGCTTAAAGATCTGCCTTTGTTTCTTTGTGACCTGGTAGCTTTGATTTTGCCGTTCGTTATTTTGCGTATGGATAGAAAATGGTTAGGGATTTTATATTTCTGGGTGTTAGGTGGTACGTTGCAGGCATTGCTTACTCCTGAGCTTGATGGTGGGTATCCAACATTTGAATTTTTCAGGTATTTCATCCAGCACGGTGGTATTGTATCGGCAGTGATCTATTGTACGATTGTCTTCAGAATTAATATGACCTGGCGTGATCTATGGAATGCTGTTCTTTATTTGCAGGTTTACCTTGTTGGAATTCACATCGTCAATATGATTCTTCAGAGTAATTATTCGTACACAATGGCGAAGCCAGTTAGTGATACGATCCTAAATTTTCTGGGTGACTGGCCATGGTATATACTCTCTGCCGAATTATTGATGATTTTTGTTTTTATACTTCTTTTAACTCCCTTTTTACTACTCCCAAGAAATAAAGAACCTGAATCAAGTTTGATATCTGAACAAACAGATTAATCCGCAGGAAGGTGTGATATTTGTACAAGTCATTCAACGTCCATTTAAAGTCTAATGCAAGAAAGTAGAAAAGCAGTATTTCCTGGTTCATTTGATCCCATTACCGTAGGCCATATTGATCTGGTTAAGAGGGCATTACCACTCTTTGATGAAATCATCATTGCAATTGGAATTAATTCACAGAAACAAACCCTCTTTGAACTGGAAATGCGTAAAAAATGGATTGAAGATGCATTTTCAGGTGAACCGAGGGTAAGAGTTGATACATTCCAGGGACTAACAGTTCATTATTGTAAAAAGGTAAATGCAAGGTTTATTATCAGAGGGATCAGGAATGCGTCAGATTTCGATTATGAAAAAACGATCAGCCAGATAAACCATATCGTAGGAGACAATGTTGAGACTGTTTTCCTGATCAGCGGACCCGAATATGCTCACATTAGTTCTACCATAGTGCGTGAGATCATCAAAGGAGGCGGCGATGCGCGTCCATTTTTACCTGAGAGTGTACAATACTAATTTATCATTAAAAACCCTTTTCACAAACTATATAAACAATCATCATGTCGAATGCAATATTCCAACTGCCGGCTATTCACAATGAACCGGTCAAATCTTATGTAAAAGGGTCACCTGAACGAGAACAACTGGTAGCGATGATCAGGAAGATGAAAAGCGAATCACCTGACATCCCGATGTACATCGGAGGTAAAAAAGTATTGAGCAGTGAGAAAAAAGCGATCAGGCCACCTCATGATCATAAACATATTCTGGGGAGATATAACAAAGGGGGAAGTGTACATGTAAAGCAGGCTATTCAGGCAGCACTAAAAGCAAAGCCAACATGGGAAAATAT
>JBDUAU010000112.1:0-3864 GCA_040004485.1 Saprospiraceae bacterium | reverse complement strand
ACAATCTTCGTATACTGAATCTCGGATAAAAGCCTGATTTGAACTTTCTGTAAATGTATTATTTGGGTTTTGAAAAAATAAAGCCTTTGGATAACCGCTACCATTCCCTACATAGAGGTCATCCAGCTTATCACCATTTACATCACCCACTGCCATGCAAGGTCCTTCAGCTGAAAGCATGTAGGGTAATAATTTTTCTCTCTTAAAATCAACAAAATTATTTTCCTGGTGCTTCCATCCCTTGATTTCCTGGGCATCTGTAAAGAGTATATCATTTTGCTGTTTTGGTTGCCCGGTATACGGTTCACCTGTACCTGGTTTCCAAAGTATTCTTTTATTAACTGTTACCGATTTCATAATTTCTTTATTTCCAGCGGGCCATTGAAGAATAATTGAATCTATCATCTTAATGTCCTCAAGTCCGAATTGAAGAATGGGCTCAGAACTGGAAAAAAATCCTTTATTTGTCAACAGCATTTCATGTTGATGAATTCCTTCGGCAAATAGGTCCACAGATGTGCCTATGCCATCAGTATTGCCCTTTTGTATCTGTACATCAATTTGCAACCAGTTTCTGCCTGAGATATCATTGCGATAAATAAATGCAGGATCTTTCACATTATTGACGATAAGATCAAGATCGCCATCCCGATCCAGATCTGATAATGCAGAACCATTGGAAAACGAAATTTTATCCATGCCTGACTGCTTTGTGGAATTAATAAAACCTAAATTTTTATTATTAATAAACAGGTAATTCTGAATTTTTTGTTCAGGGATGAGATTTAGTACCGAATTAATATCCGGAAAACGATGCGCAGTTATTCCTCCTGAGCGATTTAACGAATCAAACACAAAATTGAGGTAATCAAAATTTGTGACATCCCTGCGATAGCCATTTGCGATATAGATATCTTTCCACCCATCATTGTCAAGATCAGCTATCAGTGAACCCCAGCTCCAATCTGTTGCAGCCACACCGGCATATTGCCCGATTTCACTGAATGTATTATTTCCATTATTGAGTTGTAATACATTCCTGCCCACTTGTCGTCCATAGCCATATTGATTGATCAGATTATATCGGTCATACAACATGACATTGATAAGTGTCTTATACCGAACAGGATCTTCCGGTTTCATATCTAATACCATAATGTCATCCAGGCCATCATTATTGATGTCAGCGATGTCTGATCCCATTGCATTCTGACATGAATGTTTGAGATAATCAAAATAGTGATCAGTAAATGTTCCGTTTTTATTGTTGATATATATCCTGTCCGGTTCAATGTAGTCATTGGCCACATATAAATCCAGCCAGCCATCACGATTGATATCAGAAGTGGTCACACTTAAACCAAAAGCCGTCGACTCAAGTCCCGCAGCCTCTGTCACTTCAATGAAGTGCCCTTTTTCATTTTTAAAAAGTTTATTTGTTTCAAAGGGTGATGGGTGAGTGATTATTCTTGTAATGGCACTATCCTCTCCCTGTTTTAATTTAATGCTTGCAGTTTCCGAAAAATCACTTTTATGACTTAAAAGAAATAAATCGAGATCGCCATCACGATCATAATCAAAGAAGCAGGCGTGATTTGTGTTGCTATTATCATTCAGGCCAAGCTGTTTACTCTGATCTTCAAAAAAGGGAATGGCAACACCATCTTCAACCTTGTTGCCCATGTTAATAAAAGCGTGATTTGTTTTGTTACCATCATCTGATTTACTGGTACGGCATACATAGATATCAAGTTTGCCATCGCCATTGATGTCAGCCATCACAGTTCCTGTTTTGAAACCAACAGAGGCGGCTACACCAGATTTGTCAGTCACATCCAGGAATTTAAAATTTCCAAGATTGAGGTAAAGTTTATCAGGAGCAAAAGTGGCTGTAAAATAAAGATCCGGAAGACTATCTCCATTGACATCACCGGCTGCTACACCACCTCCATTATATAGATATGGGTAAGTGTAAAAGTTATAGTTGTAATCCTCAGTGAAATTATTCGAAAATGTGACTCCGGAGTCATCAGGCGTAATAAGTGAAAATCTGGCCTTTACATCCGGAAGTGTTGCTAACGGAGCAAGTATCTCTGCTTTTTTATGACAACTATTTAAAATGTTGAGGAAAAAGACAAATAATATAAATCTGAGCATAAATTGTGGTTTTTTGGAACGATTCGCGGTTATATCAAAAGCCGGGCAAAGATACAATCTGATTATCGCCTGATAACAAAGGCCCAAAGTGTTGAAATTTCCGATCTTAGCCCCCTCACAACAAGCAAACCTAGCCATGAGCCTTTTCTATTTACTTGCCATGCCTGATTTTACCTCAGCAGAAGTCTGGATCAGTATGATCACCCTTACTTTTCTTGAGATTGTGTTAGGTGTCGACAATATCATATTCATTACGATTACCTCAAATCATCTTTCTGAAGAACAAAAACCGAAAGCCAGGAATTTAGGCCTCATCCTGGCCATGGTTTTCCGGATCATTTTACTATTTGGGATTACGGCCCTCATAGCTCTTTCCGAACCTATTATTTCAGGTCACGGAAGTTTTTTTTCATTTGCGCTTAGCGGTCAATCTTTAATCCTTTTCGGTGGTGGTATTTTCCTTTTGTATAAAAGCGTCACCGAAATCCATCATAAGCTTGAAGGTCATGGTCCGGAGGAATCTGTAAAGTCATCTGCGGTTAAAAGCACGTTGACTAAAGCTGTCATACAGATTTCACTGATCAATATTGTCTTTTCTTTTGATTCAATTCTCACAGCTGTCGGACTCACCAATGACATTGTAGTGATGATCATAGCCGTAGTGATATCAGTACTTATCATGATGGCATTTGCAGGACCTGTAGGTAATTTTGTCAATAAACATCCAACAATACAAATGCTTGGACTATCTTTTCTTCTCTTAATAGGCTTTATGCTGATCGCAGAAGGTGCTCATCTGGGCGATGTAAAAATCGCAGGCTCAGATATAGGAGAAGTACCAAAAGGATATTTATACTTTGCTATTTCCTTTTCATTGTTGGTGGAAGTGCTTAATATCCGTTTACGTAAAAAGCGGGTCCCTATACAGCTACATGGTATCAGCGAACAGGCAGAATCAGAAGGCGTTTTTAGTAAGCAAGGAAAACTAAAATTGAAATGAATCTTCAACTTGATCGAAATCTTATTTTTTTTGACATAGAATCTACCGGACTGAATGTGATAAGGGATCGTATCATCCAGCTGGCCATGATACGGTATCATAAAGATGGTTCTCCTCCTGAAGAGAAATGCTACCTGATAAATCCGGGGATTCCGATTTCTGCCGAAGCTATGGCTATTCATGGCATTACACCACAGGATGTGGCTAATAAACCCACATTTCAACTTCTTGCTAAAGAGATTTTCGAATTTATCGGGAATGCGGATCTTGCTGGGTACAATTCGAACCGTTTTGATATACCTGTCCTGATGGAAGAATTTGCCAGAGTGGGATTAGATTTTGATATCGATAGTCGCAGAACGATAGATGTACAGCGTGTTTTCTATAGAATGGAACCAAGGACACTTTCTGCGGCTTACCAATTTTATTGTCAGAAAAATATTGAGAATGCCCACGATGCCATGGAGGATGTCAGGGCCACAATTGAAGTGCTTGACGGGCAATTAAAAAAATATAAAGGAGTGGATTTTGTGCCCGAAGAAGGGGAGATCATTCCATCTCCAATTCAGAATGATGTGGATTCATTATCCGTTTTTACAAATGATGCGAATATTCTGGATGCTACGCAGCGATTGAAATACGATCATCAGGGAACTGTCGTTTTTAATTTTGGAAAATACATGGGCCGGCCAGCCGCCGAAACCCTG
>JBDUAU010000230.1:0-3868 GCA_040004485.1 Saprospiraceae bacterium | reverse complement strand
ACGCAGCCCCGTAAGCATGTACCAATGCGTAGCCAAGTTCTCCGCCTTCGTTAATTGATCCGGGTGTTTCCGCTGATACATGACTGGGAATTCCACCCGGGAAGGAAAATTGCGTAAATAATTTTTTGATACCTTCTTCATCCTGTGATATGTTGGGATATACTTCGCTGTAAGTACCTTCCAGATACGTATTGGCTACTATTCCTGGACCTCCATGACCCGGACCGGTGACATAAATCATGTCCAGGTCATATTTCTTAATGATGCGATTAAGATGAACATAAATAAAATTAAGTCCTGGGGTAGTGCCCCAATGCCCCAGCAAGCGTGGCTTTATATGATCGATGGTCAGCGGCTCTTTCAGAAGAGGATTGTCGTACAAATAAATTTGTCCAATGGATAAATAATTTGATGCCCTCCAGAAAGCATTCATTTTAAGAAGTAAATCCGTAGACAAGGATGTATTCCTCTCATTTACTTTTTTTGATTCCATAAAGAATTATTTATTAATCGTATTATTTAAAACACTGCAAACTGATTTTGCGATCATGAGTTCTTCGTTTGTTTGAATGATCCTGACTATCACACGGCCGTTATCTGAAGAAATTATTTTACCATTTTCTGCATTTCGTTTTTCATCCAATTCAATGCCGAGGAATTGTAATCCATTGCATATACGTGAACGGACTTCCGGACTATTCTCTCCGATACCTCCGGAGAAAACAAGTGTATCCAGCCCTTCAAGAACTGTCGTAAAAGCACCGATCCATTTTTTTATTTGATAGCAAAATAGTTCAACGGCTTCGGATGCACGGATATCATTAGCTTGATGTTGCAGTAAATCCCGCATATCAGAACTTGTTTCGGATATACCAAGCAATCCTGATTGATGATTAATCACATGATTGAATTGGTCCAGAGTTAATTTTTCGGATTGCATAAGGAACGATGCGACACCTGGATCGAGATCGCCTGTTCGTGTGCCCATGACTAATCCGGAGGATGGTGTAAAACCCATACTGGTTTCAATACTTTTGCCATTCTTTACAGCAGCAAGGCTTGCACCATTTCCCAGATGTGCCAGAATAATTTTTCCATTTGCCGTTTCCTTTCCTGCAATACGGTTCAGTTCTTCCATCAGATAAGTGTAAGAGAGTCCGTGGAAGCCGTATCGTTGAATACCCATTGATTCATAGCGGCGTGGTATAGCCAGAAGCTTAGCCATTCGTGGCATACCAGCATGAAAGGAGGTATCAAAACAAGCAAACTGAAGTAGTTTCGGAAAACGACTGCGAATGATTTCTATCATTTCTATTTCCTGTGGAAGATGATCGGGATCAAATGGAATAATATTATGCAACTCATCTAACAATTCCTGCGACACTGGTTCAGGGTCAATATGTTTCATGCCGTGCACTACCCGGTGTCCTACAGCTCCGACCGAAGCAAATGTGTCTTGCGTTTCGAGCCAATCAAAGAGGGCATTCGCTGATGACTTAAAATCGGTGGCAGCGATAATATGATGGTCGTGATGGTTGTTAAGCAGATCATTGAAACTTAGAGTCGTGCCGCTTAGGCCTATACGGCTAACGTTTCCATAAAGTTTCAGCTCCAGTGTTCCACAGGTCTGATATAATGCAAATTTGATACTCGACGAGCCTCCATTGATGGTTAGTATGCCTGGATTAGATGGATTCATGGATCACTTCTTTATTATTCTGAAATTCGAACGAAAACAGTTCACACATGGAACAGAAATCCATTAAATAAATGTTTTATTTCAGTTGCTTTCATAACCAACCTCCTTTAAAACCAGCTCGCTGCAAGCCCGCAACTATGTATGGACTATTACGCATCAATTGCCAAAGAAAGCCACTACGATAATTCTCGATCATCAGTATAATCGGCCCTTGATTAAGACCATAATGCCATCTTGAAACCCAGCCATTAGGATAGTCGGAATTTCCAGAGTAGGTCGGGTTAAAAGAAGACTTGAATCCATAAGAGCTATGCTCTGTTAATTTAGCCTGGTGAATACAATAGCTGAGCGTGGGCAATACAATCTCAGGTGTGAATGGAAGCGATGCCACTACAGCCCATGGAGCCATTGTACCGTCATCGGGTCCATACGGTACGCCCCGCCCTGTGTAATCAAAAAAATTGCGCTCGATTCCATCAATAGTAATGGTATCGGGGCCGGGGCCCTCACTCGCCGTAAGTCCCCAACAATGGGCCCCATAGGCCGCAAACTTGAGTGGGTTGTCGATCGCATACTTTTGTTGCACATATGTTGCTCGGCGACTATTTTCAAAATAGTCAATACCCTTAGCATGCATGAATTCATCCTGAATCCCACGAAAGTCGATCCAGACATGGGAGAGTTGATGTGTGAACAATGGCCCGGCGTACAGATATTCATATCCATAACTTTTTTCCCATCGGTAAGTCGTGGTCCATGCCTTATAACTACTCGCTGCCAACGGATAAGTTGGCGAACCTAGCCCCAACATGTACAAAAGCATCGCTTCGTCATACCCTTCCCATCGGTACTTAAGGAATCCGCTTTCTGGCTTCCAGCCATGAGTTACGGTGTCCCCTTCGTTTTGGGCCCATTGCCAATCCGCACGTCGGTACAGCTCATCGGAAAGTGTGCGGATTTCCTGTTCATCTATAGTGTCTGCGTCAAAGTAAATCCCCGCCGTCAGGGCGCCTGCCAACAGAAAAGCACTATCCACAGTTGATAATTCGCACTGCCAGGCTCTCCGCCCGGTCTGCATATTGAGAAAATGATAATACAATCCCCTGTAGCCAGTAGCATCAGGCTCAGGACCCTGTGGACTGTTCCAAAAAAACCGCAATGTGGTTAGAGTTCGTTCTGCTGCTGCGTGACGTGTCATGAATCCGCGCTCAACACCAACCGGGTAAGCCGCCAATGCGAGACCAGTGGCGGCAATACTGGCAGGCCAATCGGGTTCGGTCTTGTCAATCACAAGTCCGTTGGCTGGATTCGTTTCGAACAAAAAATAGTTGAATGATTCTTGTTGAAGCTTTTCCAGGTCGGCTTCGATCGTTAGTTTCATGCGGCTCATAATTTCACCCGGGTTTTCATTTGGAAATATCTTTGAAAATATCCCCATGAAGTATGCCTAATGAATGATTTGTTTTGTTGATAGAAACGGTTGCATCTTTCACTATACCTGTTAAAGCTCTGATGGCATCAATTGTTTCGGGCACAACGATAGCTTGATTATATACCTGATAATTGAAGTAAAGCGCATTGTCTATGACCACATCCACAATACCAACTAATTCCATATCATCCTGCAATGCAACTGCATCAGCAATACGTTTGCCGATGACTCCATATCCGTTTATGGCTACTCTTATTTTTGGTATCAAAATTTTTATTTTTTAGAGACTGATTTTACTTTCAACATCTTAGCATTAATAGCAACTACAATGGTGCTCACACTCATAAATACAGCACCAACCGCCGGAGTCAACAGAATACCCCATTTATAAAGAACACCTGCTGCAAGCGGTATAGCCACAACATTGTATCCGGTGGCCCACAAAAGATTCTGAATCATTTTGCGGTAGGTTGCCTTGCCGAACAAAATCAGACTTGCAATGTCTTTCGGATTGCTGTTTACTAAAATGATTCCTGCTGTTTCAGCGGCGATGTCGCTTCCACTTCCCACGGCAATTCCTATATCAGCCTGGGCTAATGCCGGCGCATCATTGACCCCGTCACCTGTCATGGCAATAAATTCTCCTTTCGCCTGTAGCTCTTTTATCTTTTCTAATTTTTGATCCGGTAATACTTCTGCAAAATATCCATCCATCTTTAATTCATCGCTTACACTTT
>JBDUAU010000089.1:0-3869 GCA_040004485.1 Saprospiraceae bacterium | reverse complement strand
CCTGTAAACTGAAGATGATAGTCGGCCGGCGATTTGGTCCAGTTCAATCCAGATATCATCATCATGAGTCGTGATGATGATAGGGATAAACCGGAAAGAAACATCATGATTGTCGGAAAAGCTCTGTAAAGGATAAAATCCTGCCCTTCGATTGAATGGTAATACATCAAGTTCAAGAATACCCGAACAATGCACAGCCAGGGCTTCAGGAGTAATGATTTTTTTCAATTCAAATGCCATTGGTTTTATGACATCATCGGAGACCGTCAGAAAATATATTTCTGCATCAGGTCTGATCTCCTCAATCTTTGATGTGAATGAAGCGGACTTCAGTTTTTCGGATAAAAGTTTTGCAGACTCAGGTGTCCGGTTATAGACCTGTACGATTTCACAACCGGCGTCCTGGAGTGCAGGCATGAGTTGGTGTGCCAGGCGCCCTGCCCCGATGCAAACGATTTTCATCTTTTATTGTGGTTTACATAGTATGATGTAAAAGGTATTATCTCCATTTTAAATCAAGATATGGGATTGAACAATCAGAGTCAAAAAAGTTATCCACATCATTATGTAGATAACTATCTGTAGCCCCAGATTATCAACCAGTTACGACAGTGTGGCACACTTAGGTGTGGCACACCTAAGTGTGCCACACTGTCTCATTGGGCGGAAACTGTCCTCAATCGAACCTAACGGGTATAGGAAAGCATAGATAAATGTGCAAGAAACTAAGCGTTAATTATTACGTTTTACGCAGCCGTTTATATAGACCTATAAACATGCCCAATAGCATAATGATGGCTCCGCCCCAAAACAAATTGATACCCGGAAATAATATCGCTTCAAGTACGATGTAATCATTCCTGGGCACTTCTTCTGCCATTTCCAATGCCAATGAAGACTTCTCTACGGGGCGTGCCAGAAGCAATGTAAATTCTTCCTTCGTCGGATCTATTTTTTCAAGACGGATATGCAGAGCGAGATCAGGGATATACACTTTCATATTGTACGGACTGCCATCACGAATAAAATAAAGAGGTCTCGCTGTAAATGTCTGATGCCGCGGCGTTTCAATTTTCACTACGCCATGAATCGCTATGTCACCTTCCTTTGGTGTATAATTTGGATGTGTTATATTTTTATCAATGCCCTCGAACGTGATTTTCAGGTCTCTCCATGATTTTGTCTCAGTTGGCTTTATGACAAGAGGCTCATAGTTTAAGTTTTCATCTAAAGGAATAAGGCTGTCAAGAGATGATGATTTCAGCCGTAGACGCAGATTAAAATCATTGATCTGATCATTCATTCCATATAGCAGTCCTTTTCTGACGAGCAGTGTCGGAAATGCTTTCTTCGTTCCTGGCGCTTCAATATTCCGCACAGAAAAATTACCTGACAACGCCAGATCATTTTCCTGTCTGACATAACCCTGATTCTTTGAGTCAAGCGAAATACTGTCAAGCGTAACTATAAATTTTCCGGCAATAATCGAATCACCCGGACTTATAGTATAAGACTTGTATTCAAGCAGGCTGTCTGCTTTTGCGATATTGGCTACGTCCTGTTGTTCCGGGGGAAGCCCTGCTATATACGTAAACATATCCCTGTCTGCATATCGTTTCGTATCAGGATTGGCTGTTGCTACTTTTGTTAGTTTACGATCATACAACACATCAGGATACGTTGTAAAATGTTCTACCGTATCCCCTTTCTCCGTCATTTTTAAAAACTCAACCTCATAAAAACGGGTAAGGCCCTGTAGTGTATCAGATTTATATGTCACCCAATATCCATTCATGAACATGGGCATATTTTTGATGAGAAACGCATTTTTACCAGGATCAAATCCCTGTGCGATTCCCTCCTCTGCAAATTTGTTTTCACTGACAATCCTTTTATTCAAACCACTCGCCATGATGCCGATGACCATCAATGCGAATCCTCCGTGCGATAAGCCTGAAGCCATCGCACCCAATGTTCTTTTGCCAAAACTGATCAGGTAGTCCACATTTGCAATCACTCCAAAACTTGCAGCACTCAGCAGCACTGCGTATTGCCAACCTGGCAGGATGATCCATTTCGATAATAGAAATGCCACGACTGATCCAATAACAGCAGAAATAACAATGTGCTTAAAGAATTTATTTTTATACAAATCCCAACCCATTCCTCCAAACCTCAACATGAGTGTAGGACCTGCTAACAATGTGACTAAAACCGCAATCCAAAGTTGAAAACGGTTATAGTGCGTGATCGGATCTAATGGAATGGCTTTGTGATACGAAGTCATATCTCCTTTTCCCATTACCGATCCATACACATCAATCAATTTATTCCAGACCGGAATACTTGTCGTAAACGAAATCAGAATAGAAGAAAAAATTAAAATAAGTGATCCTACAAACATCCAGAACTCGCGGCTCTGCATGCTCTCTTCTTTTTTAATGACGGGAACCGATTTGTATCGTGAGAAAAAGAAGTAACCTGCTGCCAGTAGGAAGATGCCAATGAATCCTACAAGCTGCCATTCAAGACCCATCTGTGTAAACGCATGTACACTTTCTTCGCCTAAAATACCTGATCGCGTCAGAAATGTGGAATACACGGCAAGCATAAATGATCCTATATAAAAAAGATAAGTTGTACGAAGTGAATGTCCTGTATGTCTTGATATGAAATTGCCATGCAACGCGGCTAGCATCACTACCCAGGGAACGAGAGACATATTTTCAACAGGGTCCCATGCCCAGTAACCACCGAAACTCAACGCTTCATAAGCCCATGCTCCTCCCATCAATATTCCTGTGCCCAGTATGCCACATGAAAACAAAGTCCATGGCATGACTGGCTTTAACCACTCCAGATGATTCTTTCGCCATAGTCCTGTCATCGCAAAACAAAATGGAATGGATACAGAAGCAAAGCCAAGAAATAATGTAGGTGGATGAATCGTCATCCAGTAATTCTGAAGTAATGGATTGAGACCATTACCGGTGATCATCGAGAGATAATTGGGATTCTGAAATATCGGCGCATCCATACTATTGCGCATCATCATAAATGGGCTGCTGCCCATCCTGAATGAATCCGCGAAATAGACGCCTGCAATCATCGACACCAGGATCACCTGGATAGCGGCTAACCATGTCATGACGCCGGACTCCCATTTCTTAGCCGTGAATAAGACAATTGTACCCAATACAACATGCCAGAACATCCACAGCAGAAAACTTCCTTCCTGACCTTCCCAGAATGCGGAGAAGATATATTTCATCGGCAGATCATTTGATACATGATCCCAGACATACCGGTATTCATAGTACTGGTGGACCATCATATAGAAGATCAACCCGATCACAGAAAGAATGGAAAAAGAATGGACACCCCAGGAGATGCGGCTAAATTTTAGCCAGGAGGCATCCTGATCCGTGAGTGTTGTCTTGCGATAGGCAAAAAATGTAAGGAGTGCGGATACGAGGCCGGAGATAACAAAAAAATGACCGAGCCTGCCCGGAAGGAGATGCTCTCCTATATACTGGATGTCTTGCATGAATGTTTACATGTTGCTCCTCACGAGCACCTCTTCATTTTTATATTTGGAAGGGCACTTCATCAAAATGCTTGAGGCTACAAATTCGTCGCCTTCGAAAGAGCCTGTCGCGACGATTTGTTCACTGAGTTCAAAATCCTGAGGCTTTGCTGAATGAAGTGTGAGGCAGATGTATTTACTGATCCTAGTGCCTTATAGTAATTGAATGAAACGTAATTTGGAGGAGTTCCTAACGTATCTATCGGCCACGCTGCTGTATGGGCGTCAGCCAACTTTTGGTCAGCTGTTTGATCAGTGATAGGCAAAACATAGTTGGAAAGAT
>JBDUAU010000431.1:0-3887 GCA_040004485.1 Saprospiraceae bacterium | reverse complement strand
TGCTGACACATCAGGAGCGCTTTGGCATGATGCGGAATCATCTATCTTAGAAATTGCCGAATTTAAAACATGGCTGTCCAAACACTAAGGAAACATACGGCAGCATTAAACCCTTTTCAATTCTGCAATACAATCTTTCTGCTTACATGAAATTTATCACTTCTGATACTAAGCAGATAAATTCCAGAAGAAAGATTTCCGATATTCAGCTGGTGAGCTGAAGAATTAGATTTCTCGCTT
Source organism: Saprospiraceae bacterium (assembly GCA_040004485.1). GTDB lineage: Bacteria > Bacteroidota > Bacteroidia > Chitinophagales > Saprospiraceae > Opimibacter. The sequence goes on along the minus strand of JBDUAU010000431.1, from coordinate 3,647 downwards.
AATACTTTAGTTCCGGCCGGATCGAAAATTTCTATTGTCCATCCAATTCTATTTTCAAAGTCTGGTAATCGAATCATTAATGTTCCTGTAGTTGGATTGGGAGATATCGAGATTTGACTTTCTAATTTTTGCTCATTTGTTGCGCTTACCTCACCAGGCAGAACTTTCGTCAATGTATTCTGAAGCCGATTTGTATACCAGATGGCGCCATCAGGTCCGATTTTTAAGCCGGTAATTCCGGGCTGTCCCGTAATAATCCGGCCTAATTCAGCAAAACTGTTGTCGATGTCATATATGATTATATCACCAGAGGCATAATCACTTACTAAAAGACGATTGTCCTTGATTTCAATCCCCGATGGTCGTCCCAGATTGTCCTGGATTATAACTTCCCAGTTGACTCCGCCCATTTGTGAATGTTCTCCGAGTGGTTCGTTAATAAAGGGCAATGAATTCAGAATGCTTCCTGAATGAATATCCAGCCGAAGAACTCTATGATTTCCGTTGTCAACAACATACATCCAACCGGTAGCCTTGTCAAGAACCATGTGACTTGGTATATCGGTGTCCTTTTTTACCTGAATTTCCATATAGCGACGCACTATGCCGTCTGAATGATCATCATTGCCGGGTCCATGATCACCCTGAAAATCATAGCGCACGATAGTCCCATTCCAGCCATCGAATACCCAAAACACATTATCTTTTTCACTTGCGATACCCATACTGAACGGACTGCCATGTAACATATCAATATGGCTTCCATTGCCTCCAGAGGGCTGCGCATATATAGCAGGATCACTCGACCAAAGTGTTGGACCTGTAAAACTACCATTGCCATGGTTAGCATCTTTAATTCCGGGAGCAGTTGAAAAATTAAAATTGTCGCTAAATGCAATGGCTGTAGGGAGCGACATAAAGTGCCATGCATTTCCATCCACCCGACTTAGAAAAGACTGATTGGCCTCTCCGGCATTGTTGATAGTCAGGGTGCTTCCTCCTGAACCTTCCGTCCGTTGATTAACAACCCACAATTCGTTCTTTCCCAGAATGGAGAAAAAATCCAGGTCCGTGGGTTTGTCAAGTTGATTGGCAGCAGTCGCAATAGTTGAGAATTCAGGTACAGAACCTAAAATTTCATCGATGAGATTTGGCGCTATGATATGCGGGAAAATTTCAGTCTGAAATAAAAGAGAATTGTTGGTCGTATCCTCATCAGAAACTCCATTAACTAAATTAACTTCAGCTTCTACATTATATAACCCCGTACCATTAGAAATCCAGGGTACAGAATGTTGAAATTCGTAAGAAGCAAAGGGTGCAATGCTAAGACCCGATTCACTTGAAATAAATTTCTCTCCTCCATTCAAAGAATAGCTCCATAAAATGGAATGAATAGAATCAGTACCATTGTTGAATATCGTTACGGCAATATTATTTTCAATAGTTTCTTCCCCATAAGGTTTCGCATGAACTTTTAGCATCTTCGCATCAAGCGATGAAGGTTCCTTTACGATCACATTGTCAATGGCGCCACCATACAGCCAACCGCCACCATCATTATAATGAAAAGCTATGTATATGCTGTCCTGACCCGCGTAAGCACTAAGGTCTATAATATGTGTGTCCCAGCCTGGATGTCCATGAAGAGTGTTTACTATAGTCCAGGTCTGCTTATCATATGAAACTTCTATGGTCATGTGCTCTGTTGAACCCTGGAGGGAATTAGACTGGAAAAAAACATCTGCCCATAAGGCTACTTTTGACAAACCGCTAAAATTTAATGGTGGTGTGATAAAGTAGTCTTTGCTTTTATCGCAATTGCATCCGTCATCATTTGATGCTGCCATATAGTTAGACCCATTCGCTGAAATAGACCAATACTGACTTGACAGAACAGCAGGCGTACCTATAGTCCAGCCACCGTCAGAAGCTTTCGTCTGGATGGTCCATCCTGACGGAATGATTCCACTTTCGAAATCCTCCTGCAGAACAAGCTGGCTTGATAAGGTATTGGCTGACAGAATAGCGAATAACGCCGGGAGTATGTATTGCTTCATGCTGAATAAATTATAGAGATTGGCTAAAGATATTAATTTAATTATTCACCTTCAATGACACTTTTATAAAATTTTAAGCTCCTTTGATTATTATAGTCCATTCATTTTCGCTTTCATCAGATCTATTTCACATTGTTGTCCTGACATGATGGTTCTGCACAACTCTTTTATCTCTGGATCCGTAATGGGTGCTTTCTGTTTATGGTTTTTAATGCCTGATGATACTGCTTACAATCGTATTTTCTTTCATCGACATGACGATATGCAGCATCCCGGGGCCAATGTTTTTAGGTAAATCAATTTCATGCAGAAATGGAGTACCGGAAATAAAAAGCTCATCACCAAAAACTAGCCGGCCTACTGAATCAAAAATTTTCACCTTTACTTCCTGCCCGTCTTCTGCTCCGGTAATTTCAATTTGCAATTGGCTATCTGTTGGATTAGGATATACCCTGACAGCAATTATTGTCGGATCAATTTCTTTTATTGCAGTCACTTCTGCCACCCCCTTTTCAATATGGATGATCTGTCCTATAGATGGAATATCATCGACCATTCCAAATAGCATATACCACCCCGGCATCAAATGCAGGCTGTCGGAAGGAAGCGTTGCCGTAACCTGATTGCCTGATTGTGAAAATTCAAGATCGAGGAATCGGTTATTTCCTGAATTCATGAAATGTGTCAACACTGCCGTTGACATCAAAACTACATTTGTGAGCGCATTTGTTTTTGAAACTTTAAAACGAATATATTCTCCTCGCTTAAATGTAGATGTATCAAAATCATGTATTTCCGGGCGAATGCCGCGAAACAGATAAGGTGGTGAAAAGGCTTCAATGATACTTATGGGTGGTTCATTTCCCGGTTGACCTTCACCACCTACTGCTATGATTCTTCCATCAGGGACAAGTGCAGTTATTGCATGATACTCTCTTGCAAGATTCATCGGCGACAATCTTCTCCATGTATCACTGGAAGGATCGTATTGATCCGTGAGTGCCATGTAACCATAATTATTCACAGGTGTATTATCATTCGCATTTTCTTTATATCCACCTATCACTAATACTTTTTTATCCGGCAATAAAACTGCTTTCGCTCTGGACCTTGTAGGTGAGAAATTCGACCGAAGTGACCATTGATTTGTCACCGGGTCATACATTTCAAGGTTTACTCCAGGTTGGCCAGCAACAAATGATTTAAAACCAACCGATAAAACATGGCCATCAGGAAGATGTACTAATTCATGGTCGCTGTGATCACCATTCGCCATTCTGTTACTCTGCACAAAGTCTCCGGCCAGTTCCCACTGCAATGTTTCCGGATCAAACAATTGCGGCGGACGATGCGTCATCAGGATCTTACCATTCAATAATGGAATGATCGGCGAAACTTCATTTCCAATTTTCAGTGTATCTGCAGGAATTGAAGTTCCTGAGTAAGGATCATAAATTTCTGAAGTTTTTACGCGGATAGGGTTGGCCAGGCCGCCGCCACCTGCGATCAGATAGCGCCCGTCAAATAATGGTGTGATCGTAGGATACCATCTGTAGTCCAGGAGATCCGGAAGATATTTCCATTGAC
>JBDUAU010000518.1:0-13161 GCA_040004485.1 Saprospiraceae bacterium | reverse complement strand
GCCATGGATCATTCAGGAGTTTAAAGTGTATGTCTTTCTCCTTTGTGATGTCTTTCGCAGTTGGATATGAAACAACACCCTGCAATGTGGCAAGATATATTTCTCCTTTTGTCCGGTCCATTGACATAATAGAACTACCTAACATCTCAATGGATGAATGATTACGTCTGACAACTCCGGTTGATGGCGTATAAATGAATAACCCTTTATCAAGAGTAGCAATCCATAAATTACCGAAATCGTCTTCAAGGATATCTGTTATATTAAAATCATATGCCGATGCCATGCGGATAGTTCCAGAGGCTTTATCTGAATACTGCTCCAAACGATAGAGCCCTTTGATGGTGCCTATCCATAGCTTATCCTGATGATCGCAGTATAAAGTTTGTATTTCACCTATTCCGGTGGTCAGTGATTCAAAGGAATTAAAAGCTGACCAGAGCATTCCTTCCTGCATGGATATCCAGATATTACCTTCGACATCTGCCAGGATATCTGAGACTGCAAATGTGGATAATGCCTGTAAACTCACAATTTTCCGTAAGGAATTGAACTGCAGATTGAATCTCCACACACCTGTTGCTTTTGTACCAATCCAGATTTCGTGACTATCGAAAATTTCGAAAGAGGTGATTTCATCCATCCCCTGGCTCTCAAAAGGCTTTGTGATTTTATGAATAGCGGCATTATACAGGACAACGCCGAATTCAAATGTCCCGATCCATACATTGCCTTGCACATCTGCTTTGAGTGCAGTGATGATCTGATCCGGCAATCCATCCATGAGACCGATGTGTCTGATTTTTTTTACTTCATCATGAAATGTGCAAATGTTGATTCCATCATCTGTGCCAATCCATATTTCATTCTGCCCTGTCATCGTCATGGAATAAATATCGTTCCCTGACAATCCATCATTCATGTCAAAATTAAAAAGTCTTGTGCCTGTATAGACATAAACACCTTCTCCATAGGTAGCAAACCAAATACGTCCGGAAGTATCCTGTAATATCGAGGTAATGGACTTTACAGGATGTCCTTCTTCAATATCGAAAAGATGAGCTTTACCCGAAGGGTCAAGAAAATAAATTTTCCCTGACGAAGTGCCCACCCAGATCTTTCCGTTCTTATCCTCGCAAAGTGATGTCACCGATAATATTGTAGCCAGGGAATCAAGCCTGATCGGATAACACGCGTTGCCATCATATTGTGCCAGTCCATTGTCTGTCCCCAACCAGATCATGCCCTGGTGATCCTGCAGCATCACATTGATCGGTATATCCGCAAAAGTATTACCAACTTCGTGCTGAATAAATTTGGGTTCCTGCGCCTTTATGAAGGTCAGGTAAAAAATAAAGAATGGAAGTAACAGATGGCGGTTCATGATTTAGAACCCATGGCAAAAGAAATATTTATACTGACATTTATTTGTTCGGAGATTTTCTGTTTGACAATTTTAGGAATAGTAATGCCATGATCTGAGAGGGGAACGGAGAAATCAGTATTCAGTATGGCTTCCCCCGGCTTTAGTGTGATCGTTCCACGTATGATTCTTTCTTTCTGAACACCATGAATATCTAAAATACCTTTTGCCCGAACAGTATACGTCCCGGGTGTATCAAAAGGAATATCTTCTATAAATTTTCCTGAAAAAGTAGCTTGTGGATATTTGTTTTGTTCCATATAGTTTTCCAAAAAATGCACTCGCTGAATTCCACTATTAAAGCCCATAAAACTATTTATTTTTACAGAGAAAGCAAACTCTTTTGAGTCAGGATTGATGACACCCCGAATTGATTTGCTTTTCGCTTTTATATTTTCAAGAGGCGCTTCTGAAACAAAGGCGGCCTCACCTTTCTGCACGACGAATAGTGGTGCCTGACACAGACACAAACCTGTTCCTTCAAAGAGGAAAACAAAGAGAAGTATAGCTTTATTCATTTTAATCTTCTGTAAGATATCCTCAAACATTAACGCTGAGGTCTTAGAAAGGTGCCATCCTATTGAAAAATGTGATGAACCGGATTATTTACCTGATGAATAGGTCAGTACTTTTTCATTTATCACCGAAATCCGGCGCGGAAACCTGTTTTTTCCAATATTTTAGAAAAGAAAAATTAACTATTTGCCCTGAATACTAATCTGATTCTTACAAAACTCTTCTTACATATGTCACACAAGGCAATTAACCTGTGCATAATCCTGATCACACAATGGAATGAAACTGTCAATAAATTTTAATCAACATTGAACCGCGAAGCATATCGGCCGTTGAAATTGACGAAATAAAGGCCTTTCGGATAGTCAATGACGGAAACAGAATGCTGCCCTGCCTCCAGCCTGGATGACCACATTGTTCTACCCTGCACATCAAAAATAGTACAGGTCCCTTTTACAGGAAGATCGATATACAAATTTTCACTCACCGGGTTGGGACTAATTTTTACTTTAGCATTTGTGGTGTTTAGTGATGAAGCCGAAAGCAGATTGTCTGTACTCACCTGATCAATACACATATAAGCCGGTGTATTCATCCCAAAGATACCTACATCACTTGATGACAGTCTGAGTACAAGTGAATCAACTTCGCCGATAGTAGAGAGATCAACATATTTCCAATCTGTGAGTATATAGTCCTTTGATGAATTAGGTGACCGATAATCCGCTAAGTATACATTGATACTATCATCTGCGATCGCACCACCTGCATATTTCTTAATGGTGAGCAGAAAAAAATCGGGATCCTTCCCGGATTCTCCTCCAAATTTTTTTGCAAATCCATCTCCGTCTTTCATGCTCAATGCTGCATAGGTGCTATTGGTCACATACATGCCTATCATGGGTTTCCCTATAGCTTTACCGGTCAATCTTACTATTGTATTGTCGTAAACATACCCTACAGCATAGGCCGTAGAACCGAGTGCTCCTTTACCAGCTATTGCACTATATTGATTGGTAAATCCGGGCGTTGTAGTGTTTGTGTCAGCAGAAATAGCAAAGCCGGACCAGTAACCAAATTCATCATTGTAGTCATTGGGAAGTTCAACGGAACCGCTTTGAAATCCGGGCTCAGGAGAGGCATTATTAAGGTACTCACCAGGTCTGAGGTTAAAATTTTCAAACCCTGCCACAACCTGAGAAAAGCAAATGCTTAATGTCATTGAAAAAATAAGAACAAAACCGAATTTCATCATGCTCGTTTATTTTTTGATTTTGATTACAGGGTTTACACCATGATCCAATAAAGTTAAGCATTAAGGCCGGATATTCGGAGGTAAAGTGCCGGAATGTCAGAAAATAGAAAATCTGACCCCTGCAGTAATGCTTCTGCCGGGCATTGGCCTTCTTTCGATAATCCTGTAAGGCACATTCCATATATTATCTGCCTGAATAAACAGTGATTCGCCAAACCGATGCCCTTTGAACTCCACTGATAGCCCGGCAGAACCAATATTGGCAGCTTTAATTAAATCATTGATGCCGCTGGAGGATCCAAACCAATGATGAGTGTAATAACCCGTCCAATGGTGAAAATGAAGGGTAAGTCCGGTCATTAAATTTTCAACAGGGACATAAAACAATTGTTCTCCTTTTTCAATCTGAAATTGTGTCAAGGCGTTTTCAAATGTAGACCAGGTCAGGTCAAGACCGAAATTGACATCAGCTATCCATTCATTTCCTATGTATTCTGCTGAACACCTTGTCTCAAGACCCCTGCTATTCACTTTTGCAATATTTATTGGTGACCAATAATCGCTGATTCCTTTGACTGGTGGCATCCACATGATCCACTGATCAATGTTTCTCTTATAGGCAGTCAGTGAAGACGCAATATTTAATTTTTCACCTCCTGATTTGTAGTGTATACCAGCTTCAATTGTCCATCCTTCTTCGGGTACAAGGTCAGGATTTCCGCCTGGTCTCCAATTGAGATCATTTAATGTGGGCATTCTGTAATTGCGCGACAAACTGGTCTTGAATGTTACTTTTTTTATCCCTGTCCATTCTGTAGAAAGGTCGACAAGCAAAGGTGACAAGATATCTTCTGTCAACTCCTGTCGCGCCTGTAATCTCCACATCCAGCTGTTCGAAACAAGTCTCACAGATGAAAAAACAGCCGATTGATTTCTTGAATTCGTGGTCAGATAATTTTCTGATTGCCCTTGTGCAATCTCTGTATTGACCCCTAAGGCGATACTCACATTATTGCCCGGGTTGTATGATGCTTCTGCTTCAGCGAGCCATGTCCGGAATCGATTGTGTGTGTATAGAAGAATCAATGTATCCTGGTAATCATTGACTTCATCAAGCCATGCGCTTTTTAATTGCCAGTGAAATTTATCTGCTACGTAATTCCACTGAAGGGAGGCGCGTAATATTTTATCCTGTTGAGCGGCCTTGCTCGTATTCTGAGTTGAAAGAGGTGGTATCTGACGATCAGCGTATTGAAACCACAACCGGCCTGTAATAAATTGTTTTTCATCGATCGAATAAGATATTTCCTGGAGAATCCCATTGTCTTTGATTTGATTGTGCACCTGATTGTGCTCAGGCAAACCTTTATCAAGTCTGAAGCGGAAATTATTCTCTGCGTATTGTGAAAATAATCTTGATGAAAATCGAATTCTACCTATGCCATAATCCAGTTGGATATCACCTCCACGATGTCCCCAGCTTCCTGCTGATAAATTAATACCGATACGATTGATTTTACTCACTTGCGAATTTGAAATGGATATAAGTCCACCGACAGCGCCTGATCCGAATGCTGAACCATGACCTCCGTAATGGATAGCGGCTTCATCAAAAAATACAACTGGAATCAAAGAGAGATCCTGTAATCCAAGCATAGGATTTCGCAATGGTATTCCATTCCAAACGATTTGTGTATGAGAAGCACTTCCACCACGAATACCAAGTGTAGCCAGAGTGCCAGAGCCATAAGATCTGACAAATAATGGTGTCTGCATCGATAATGCGGAGGCCAGGTCTTCATGCCGATTAAATGAAAGTGTGGATTTGTCAATCCGGTCTGTATGTTTTCCAATATCGGCCAGGTCAATTCGCTCTGCTGTTACTTCAATTTGCTTAAGGACCTGAACACTGTCGATTTGAGCATGCAATACACTAATACCGGATGACCACCAGAGGGTTACAAAAGAAAAAATCAAACAAAAACAGCGGGTATTGACTGACTGCATGATTCAAAATTAACTTAAAAGAATTCATGGGGGTATGGATTATCACCCTTTGCTGACAGACGACTTTAGACGGCTATACCCCTTAATTGGATTGAATTATCTTTTAAAAATCGAATTCTGTCGATAAATAATGCCAGACTGCAACCTTTGCCGGCAATTTTGAGTCTTCTACGTTAATCAAACAAGACCCGGAAAAATGAAAAAAATCAACATACTTCTGTCTTTAATTCTCCTTTCTTTTTCTCCAATATTGGCTCAATATGCTGATACCGGCTTTAAAAGCAGGGTCGTCGATGAGAATATGGATCCCATTAGCTTTGCTACTATCTCACTCTTCCATGTTTCAGATTCTATAATGGTTAAAGCTGGATATTCTGATGAAGAAGGCACTTTTGCTTTTACGCATATTTTGCCCGGGGCATATTATTTCAGCATTTCCTTTGTGGGCTATGACACGTATATATCCCCTGCTATTGATGTGACGCCTGATCATATGTTGCAGCTAGAAAATGTTAAAATGTCGTCCTTCACTATGGAGTTGGGTGAAGTTGTAGTCGCTGCTAAAAAACCACTTATAGAAGTCAAACCTGATAAGACGATATTTAATGTTGAAGGAAGTGTCAATGCCATCGGAAATAACGGACTTGAGTTGTTGAGAAAAGCACCGGGTGTCGTGGTTGATAACAACGATCGATTGATGTTGATCGGAAAAAGCGGAGTTAAAGTGTATATCGATGGACGCCAGTCTATCCTGACGGGAGATGATCTGTCCAATTTTCTTAAATCTCTTCAATCAACACAGATTGAAGCTATTGAAGTAATCACGCAACCTTCAAGCCGCTACGAAGCAGATGGTAATGCAGGCATCATCAATATCAGGTTGATTAAAGACAAATCATTTGGAACAAACGCCAATCTAAGTCTTGGCTACAATCAGGCAGTCCACGGACGATTCGATGGAAACCTAAGCCTCAACAACAGAACAAAACTTGTCAATATCTATGGCAACTATAATTATGCTAATGGCCAAAGCAGTGAATTCAATTTCTTTGAACGAACCACTGCCGATCTTTTTACAGACCAGGCCAATAAAAGTGGCAGTGAATGGAAAAATCATTCGCTGCGAACAGGCATTGACTTCTCCGCATCATCAAATTCAACTTTCGGTGTTTTGTTTGATGGATTTATGAATAAGGATACGTGGGCAAGTAAAATCCATACGACAATATCGCCTTCAAGAAGTGAATCAGCAACAGAATTACTTGAAGCCACTAACCGTGTGGTCACTGACCAGGATAATTATAATCTTAATGGCAATTATAAATTTGACAATAAGAAAGGAACTGTGTTGAATATTGATGTTGACTACGGCACATATTCTAACATCGCAGATTCATATCAGCCCAATTATTATTATGATCCAACGAATGGAGAACTGACAGATTCAAGGATCTTTTCTGCGCATACCCCAACAGATATTAATATCAAAACATTAAAACTTGATTACGAAAAAGGAATGCTTGGCGGAACTGTAGGTGCAGGATTTAAGCTTGCGTTAGTCAATACGGACAACAACTATGAATTCTATGATATCATCGATGATGAACCGATACTCAATATCGACCGAACCAATCGGTTTGAGTATTCTGAAAATGTAAATGCAGCTTATGCTAATTACAACAGGCAATGGAAAAAAATAGGGCTGCAATTTGGAGTTCGTGTAGAGCAAACAGATTCAAAAGGAGACCTGACCAGTCAAAAACCACAAAATGATGAAACGGTCAAACAAGATTATGTTGACTTATTTCCTAGTGGAGGATTGACATATCAGTTAAGTCAGAAGCATAGTCTCCGCCTAACGTATAGTCGTCGTATTGACAGGCCTAATTACAGAGACCTCAATCCATTTGAATCCAAGCTTGATGAGCTGACGTTCAGAAAAGGCAACCCATTTCTGCGACCTCAGTATTCGAATAGTATTTCATTGGGGCATACATTTAACTACACATTGAATACAACCCTTAGCTATACGCACACGAAGGACCTGATGTCTGAAATAACGGATACTGCAAGCATGAAAGCGGCATTCATCACTACAGAAAATATAGCTGACCAGGATGTGTACTCGATCAGTGTAAGCTATCCTTTCGCACTTACGAAATCATGGAATGTATTTGCAAATACAAGTTTGTCAAATACACATAATAAAGCAGATTTTGGTAATGGAAAAATAGTTGACATCCGTGCGACTACATTTAATATTTACATGCAGCACTCATTCACTCTTCCAAAGGGATTCACGCTTGAAGTATCGGGATGGTATAATTCACCGGGCATTTGGGGAGGAAATTTTGCTACCAGTTCGATGTGGAGCGTGGATGCCGGAATTCAGAAAAAACTTTGGAAAGACAAGGCTAATATCAAGCTGGGTGTCAGTGATATTTTCGACAGTATGAATTGGTCAGGTGTCAATGATTTCGGAGCACTTGCCATGAGAGCGCATGGAGGATGGGAAAGCCGACAGGCTAAACTCAATTTCACCTATCTCATCGGAAGCAGCCAGGTGAAAAGCAATCGTAAACGCAGCACAGGGCTTGAAGATGAATCTAAGCGGATACAGGGAGGGAAACAGTAGCAGTAGCAGAGAGCAGAGAGCAGAGAGCAGAGAGCAATTGGCAATTGGCAATTGGCAAAATTTAATTTGCGTAAATGCTTCGACCAGCACAACTCATCCCTATGCTTCAGCTCAGCAACACAGCGAAATTTGCGGCAATAAAAATAATAAGCAATTAAGTTTTAAAAAATAAACGGACAGTGTATTGCTGTCCGTTTATTTTTACAAACCTGGTTTTTTGTTTTTTGTTTAAAACCGGATCCTATTTTCTTAATACGGAAAAGGAACCAGCGAATCCGGACCGTGGCTCATATTCATTTTGACCCCAATCAAAATTCCCTTTAAATGTTCCCTGAATAAGTTCACCTGGTTTACCGAAATGAGTTATAGTCAAATTGCATGTGTTTGCAGATAATACAGTTTGTGAAAAAAGGTTAAGAGATATCCCGCAACTGGTATTGGGATAGTATCCCTCGGAAGTCGTTTTCGTAATGATAAAAAAATTATTATCGTTACTATCACTTGCCTTTATAGAATAGCCATCTCCACCATGGCCATATTCTGCGGAATTAAAAATAATAAACTCCGGAAAGCTATCCATTTGAATGAGAACAAATTCAAGGAGGTCTTTGCAGACATTAATTGTACCCGCATCTATCAATGGAGCATAACTGAAAGTTTGAGGTGCATTATATTTCAACCGGTCATAATCCAGTAGACTAAGGGTGACTTTACTTTCTTCACAATTCGCAAATGTGATTGAAAATGCACCCTGCTGGCCAGATATAGATTTGTAAAACTTATAATCACCGAGATCAATTTTGGCATATAAATTTTTTATCGCTTCTCTTTCACAACTTACGGCCAGACCAGTCAAGGTGGACATTTTCAGGCCTTCCTTCGGAATCGTGACCATGTCAGTGGTAAGAGAATCCTTAAATGGCCCAACTTCCCCTGTATAGATGATATCATCACATGGATCCTTCACTTCTATCCGAAATACTTTATTGGCTGGAACAAAACCGGATATTTGTCCTTCTTCATTAGTATATCCAAAGGCGGTTATATTCAAATCCGTAATAGTGAGGCCCACCTTTAATTGCATAGCAGGCGATCCATCATCATATAAAAATGTTGAATTCCATTTTGTCGTCAGAGATGGATAATCACAATTCCAAAAACTAAAATGGCTGACTTCAGAAACATAAACGTTGCCGGTTAATATTGCCTGACCTTCCTCTTTCCAGATTCCTGCTCCTTCATCAAAATGCCACATGGGAATCATGGGTGGCGCATTTGCAAGAATGGCTGGAGGCACTTTCATTTCAATACCAGCAACTGTGCCTTCTTTCAATTGTAATTTATCACCAGACATAGACCTCATTTCAACAACAAACATTCCGTAGCTGGCAAGACTTACTATGGATCCCAATCCATTCAGACCAATCAGATTTCCAGGCATTTTAAAAGATAAGTCCGGGTCATCAGCAGAAATGATCTGTGCATTGACGATTACAATACCTTCATAGGGCTCACCATTATCTTTTACATAAGCATCTTTAGGAAAATGGATAATCAAATGGTCAAGCTCAAGTTGACTACCTGATCCGGAATTAAAAAATGCTACCCTTGATACCGGCAGCATCTCTATCCTTACATATTGTGATTTGCCTTGTGCGGTATAAAATCGTCTTGAAGCATAGAAATATCCTTCCTTTTCTACAGTAACGTAGGATGATTCACTCATCGAAATATTGGCCAGGTATAAAAATCCGTCTTCATCTGTTATACCTTTTATACTACCTAAAACAACAAGTGCATCGTTTACAGGCTTGTGGTCAGTATCCACAACTTCAAGAAAAATGGATGACCTGAACGTTATTTGCGAAGGAAATAAAGGATCAGTAATTATATTGTCAATACCGTCATGACATCCCGAAAAAAATAGTATGAGCAGGGCAAAGAGTAAGCTTCGTGTGATCATTGGCTTGAGATTTTGTTTTTGATACGTTAATTCATTTATTAACGATTTCCCACCCATATCGTATTATAAGGAAATATGCTTCCTGTCAAAGTTTAACACCCATACTTAAATAATAATATTTGCGTTTTGAGTTAATTGTCTTTTCTGAACGAAAGCATGTATTCAGTATTCACTTCAATCCTTTGCATCTACCAAAAAAACTCTCACCAATTCAATTTTCTTATTGCTCACTTTTTCGAATACAAAACGATAATCATCGAGCTCTAATTCCTTTCCCTGTTCCGGAATTGTACCGGATGTCATGACGATGTAACCTGAGAGTGTTTCATATTCGCCTTCCGGAAATTTTAATGAAGGATATTTTTCATTGAGATAATCAATCTCGAGACGGGCGGAGAAAAGATATTCCTGGTCATTGATCATGTCTTCGACGTACTCTTCCACATCGTGCTCATCCTCTATCTCACCGAATATTTCTTCCGCGATATCTTCCAGTGTAATGATACCAGCCGTGCCACCGAATTCATCCACGACAACGGCGATATTGTTTTGCTGACGGGTAAAGGATGTCATGATCTCCAGGACACTGGTCACTTCAGGAACATACTGAATCGGGATGATCATATCTCTGATACTCTTCTGGCCATTGAGCAGGCTTTGATGATGGATGTATCCAAGCAGATTGTCAATATCACCTGTTGAAATCAATATCCGCGAATGTCTTGTTTCCAAAAATGCTTTTTTCAATTCTCCGACCCCATCTTCTACATCGATATGTACGATTTCTGTCCGTGGCACCATGCAGGCTTTTGCTTTCAGGTTTTTTAACTGTAATGCATTTTTAAACATGTCTGCCTCCATGGAGTCATCATCTTTAGCCAGAGACCCCTCTACAAAATCCTGCAAATCAAGTCTTGTAAAAACATCCTGTACATGCTTAATAGGCGCTCTGAAAACATAACACAGTAAAATATTTGAAAAAGAGATCATCACCCATGCCGGAAATTTTAATACCCATTGAAAAAATACCATCGGGTAAGACACTAGTATAAACGCCCTGTTCGCAAACAACCTGAATATCAATTTTGGAAGAAACTCACCCAGGACCAGCATGACGACAGTGGCGATGAGTGTGATGATGATCAGACGTAATGCTTCTGACCCAATAAAAGGAAGTATCCATGGCTCAATCAATCTCATCATGAGATATGTGAAGACGACCAGCACGATGTTGCTTCCAACCAATAAAACGCTCAGAAATTCTTTCGGCTTTTCATAAAAGCGGGAGATCATTTTACTTCTTCGTGTACCCTTATCACGTTCAATCTCCACACCCAGTTTATTCGCCGTAATAAAGGCGATCTCCGTCCCTGCAAAAAATGCAGAAAGAATAAGTGTGATGAAAATGAAAATGATAAGCGTAAACATCATAGCAAAGATAGACAAAGAGCAAAGAGCAAAGAGCAGAGAGCAGAGAGTAATAAATAACCATAACTACTCTGAACCTTTTCCTTCCTCAACATGCATATTTCCGGATCCTGAATTAAGTTCATATCGGGTAAAAGCTTCGTTGGCTTTAAATCCGTAACTAAAAATGGTTTTGTCATTATCAATGATTTTGACAAAACGATCCGTATGGAATTCTTTTGATCGTTCGTCCCATATTAATTCTGGACCTTCGAGACGCTGGCCACGATCATTATAAAGAATTACATTCTTTTGAATGACTATTTTCCGATTGACCTGATCTCTCCTGGCGTAATCTGATTTCAACCAACTTCTGGGTTGACCTGATTTATCATAAAAAGTAACCTGTAGCCCTTCCGGAAATTCTTCTTCTACAGCGTATTTTTCCAATGAACGACGTGTGAGAGGAGCTTTAAGAATAAAGACGAGATAACTGCTATCGGTATATTTCACTTCAATATCTCTTGCCTCTTCAACATTATCAATTTTAGAACCTGTATACCTCGACAAATCCGGTTCCTCCACTACACAAGAAGCGAGTGCCAGCAATAATGAACCAAGAAATAATAAATTTTTCATGCTGAAGACGTGCTCCCTCTATTTTAATACTGTGACTGTGCCTGTAAATATTAAAGGTATGTCATCTAAAAAATTGACTTCTGCACGATATGCATAAACGCCGGGGTTGACAGGTTGATTTTTACATGTCCCATCCCAACCTAATGATGGATCGTTCAGTGGAAAATTAGTTCCTTCCCACATCAAGCCACCCCACCGGTCAAAAATCTGAAACTTATTCACCAGGGTCGCAGCTTCATTGCCATAGACTGTGAGACGATCATTAAGGTCATCATTATTTGGCGTGATGACATTTGGAATATAAATGGGCTTATACGGTTCCACGGAAATGAACACCGAATCAGTCGTCACACATCCCACATCATTTGAAATCGTGACTGCGTACCAACCTGAATGATGTGGAAGGGCAGTTGGATTTAACAAGCTCAACACATCTGATCCCGGAAAGGTCAACGTATTGATATTATTCCAAAGCACATTGGAGGGAAGACTTGGAAAAGGAACAGCATGCAAATCAGTCGTCTCGCCTAACTGAATGAAAATAGAATCACCTAATTCAACTGCAAAATTAGTTGCCGGCTGAACTGTGAGATCAACCTGATTCTTGCAACCCTTCTCATCCTGTATGCAAAGGGTATACATGCCTGGCAATAAAGTTGGAAATACAGTGGAGGGCTGATAGGTAATACAATCAAGACTGAATTGGTACAACGGAGCACCACTACTACCAACACCCTGAATGACCCCTGAAGCAGTGCCGGGACAAAGCTGATCCCTGATCACAGCGGAGACCCCCAGGGTGCTTGTATCTGCGCAACAAGGCTCAATAAAAAAATCAATTATTTCAGTGACCACACAACCTTTAGAACTCGTTACGGTCAATGCTACTTTCTTATCACCGAATGATTCATAGACCACAGAAATCGGACCTGTGGTCGTGTCAGAAAGAGGATTTGCACCAGCACCAAAGCCCCACTCATAATGGACGATACTATCTGTGGGAGCTAACGATTCATTGCTGAAGATGATCGTCTTGTCACATTCAAAAGCCAGAACTGCGGAAATATCAAAAGCCGGTTTAGGCCCCTGGAAAGTTCCTGTTCCGCCCCAGACAATAGTGAAACCCAGTCCCGATTGGCTAAAATTATTGACAAGCAAGGCATAACTTTTACCTGCCACTATGTCTAATGGTGCAAGCCAACTGTCATCATCAGGCTGTATACATCCGGAATCTTCTTCAGTATCGGTACTTCCCACTTGTAAACCTGTTGGACCGTTGCACCGCCGCCAAGTTGGGAAAGGGTCTGTATTTCCAC
>JBDUAU010000113.1:0-3892 GCA_040004485.1 Saprospiraceae bacterium | reverse complement strand
ACGCTCCTCCTTTCAGGTCTGGCCAGAAACATGTCGTGCCAGGGACTCCGGGCATATGGGCGATGTATGCATCAAATGGCGACCAGGTGTTATCCAGACCGGCTATCAGTTCGGGTGATCGGACGAATTGGAGAGCAGTGCAGGGATACCTGGGATACTCAAAAGGCGACTTTAACATGAATGTGGTAGCCGGTTCTGAAGATGAGACCATTTGGAAGATCAACCAGAATACGAGTACAGGGATCATATTCTATTAAGCACGATTCAGCAAAGGAGTTAAAATGTAAAGGTATATCCGGCTTAAATATGTATAACCACAGGCTTTTACAAAGAATTGATGCCGGGAAGGCAATCTTTCACCTCATTGTGGATACTTTTGCGGCCCCGGATATTTTCAGTTCTGTTTAAGAATCAAGAAGGGTTACTGTAATCTGAAAACATCACTGAAACAAAAGAAAAATGAAATAACCCTGAACTCATTGCATTGCCATCCTCATTAAGAGATTTTTGCCGAAGACCAACTTGTGTGTAAAAGAATTAATGATTTTAAAAATTTAAGCATGAACCGCAGGCTTGTAAACCCTTCGTTTTTCACATTGACCTTATTAGCCATAGGATGCTGGCTTTCCCAGTCTGCTAAGGCACAGGTCTCCCTTCCCTCCTACGGAACTCCGGTGACCCAGGACTTCAATACACTTGCCAATTCCGGTACGAACAATACCGTGGTACCTGCAGGATGGTCTTTTGTTGAAACGGGAACCAATGCCAATACGGTATACACTCCAGGTACCGGTTCAAGTAATGCAGGGGATACATATAGCTATGGCGCAGCCGCATCAACAGAACGTGCCTTCGGAGAACTACGGTCCGGCTCAGTCAATACTATTCTGGGCGCAAATTTTGTAAACAATACCGGAGGTACCATCAGCTCACTCGCGATCACATATCATGGCGAACAATGGAGATTGGGTACACTCGGTCGTGTAGATCGAATGGATTTTCAATATAGTATAGATGCTACAAGTTTATCAATCGGCACATGGATTGATTTCGATCTACTCGATTTCACTGCACCAACGACCACAGGTACAGTAGGCGCTTTGGATGGAAATGCTGCTGCCAATTCTATTACACTTACTTCAACAATTCCTGCCTTATCGATTGCCAATGCAGCCAATTTCTGGATCCGGTGGACCGATCTCGATGCTGCAAGCTCAGACGATGGATTGTCGGCTGATGATTTCAGTATCACCGGCTGCCCTACAGTTTCATGTGCAGGGAATTTAAATACGTGTATCAATACTTCGCCATTCGCATTGACAGGCGGAAGCCCGGCAGGTGGAACTTATAGCGGCACCGGAGTGAGTGGGGGAGTTTTTAATCCTTCTGTTGCCGGTGTTGGAACGCATACTATTACGTACAATTTCGGTGGTTGCGCAAGCATGTGCTCATATTCCATCACCGTTGACGCCAACCCTTCAGCAACCATCGGCACAGTCCCTGATGTGTGCACCGGTACCACATCTGCATCATTGCCTTACAGCGGACTGACAGGAGGTGCCAATCAATACAGCATCATTTATAGTTCAGAAGCCATTGGTGCAGGATTTGTCAATGTCACAAATGCAGCTCTCCCTGCAAGCCCGATCACACTGACGGTTCCCGCGAGCGCACCTTCTTTCACCTACAATGCAAATGTTTCTTTTAGAAATTCCACGTCTACTTGTCAAAGCGTTCAGTATTCATTTTCAGTCAGGGTCATGGGTTGTCTTGCATCGCCTTCGATGGAATGGGTATTGCTTAATGACAATAATGAAGTGCATGGAACATGTGTAAGTCACAGTGATTGCGACAATAACGTGATCTGCTATGCGCTGAAATATATTCCTAATCATACGGGTAAACTGACCAGCTACACAACCGGTTTTTTCGCCAACTGCACCACCAATGGCAATCCTGTCATTGATACCAGCAACAGAAGCTGCGTGATGGATCAAGGAGCCAGTAGCACCAATAATCTGTGTGCTTCATCAGGATCTGTACTGTTCAACAGTTCAGCAAGCGGGCCGCAAATCGATGTCACACTGGGCGTACCGGTTTATTTACAGCAGGTTTGCTTCACAATACCTGCAGGTCAAACTGTGAATGTTTCGGCAGATCCGATCACAGGCTTGACGACGAGTATTACCGTGGGGAATCCACCTAATCAAATGTTTTTCACAGAGACACCGGCGTATACAACGCTCGCGATCAACAGGAATGCGATATGTGCGATCCTGCCTTTACGATGGCTATCCTTCCGTGCGACTAAATATGATGACCTGATGTCACAGCTGGAATGGAAGACAACCGATGAGACCAACAACGCCTATTTCGAAGTTCAACGGTCAATTGATTTTGGACACACATGGCAGGCGATCGGAAAGGTGGAGGCCGCAACGGATCCAGGGTCTGTCAATACGTACACGTTTATCGACCGGTATGCTTCTGTTGGAAAAAACCTGTACAGGATCATGCAGGTAGATAATGACGCGCGCTTAAGTTATTCCTCCATTGAAGCCGTAACCTTTACTTCGAATAAATTCATGGTGCAGGTATGGCCCAATCCTGCCTCTGCAGATGTCAATGTCAACATCCATGCTGCTGCAGGATCCGGATATATATCTCTCTATGACCTCAATGGCAGGCTCATCCTGACGAGGCATTTCGAAGCCGGCGAATCCTTCGAAACTTTTCATGTTTTCGATCTGCTGCCGGGTGTATATACATTGTCAGTAGAAGATGGTACAAATCGTCAGACAGAAAAAATAGTAGTTACCCGCTAACATTCGACGGAATGAATTCCGTCGTTACCATATCGGCCATGCCTTCGGCACTTGAGTTGCCCGGGGTTTCAACCCCGGGTGCATGGAACATTTTGTTGCCGCGGATTTTAATCCGGGTGCACGCATTTTTTTCCCCTTCGAAATTGCAAAAAACAATTTCTCTCCTACTTCGGTTAGCGCTCAGCACACCGCCTGAATTTTGAAATGATCCTTCTTTCAGAATGGATCATTTCAGCAAAAAGGGGGGACAAGACATCCAAAAGATTCTCAACTCTCTAAACCTTCATCACCGCCAGGGTGATGAAACTAAACTTTCTAAACTCAACGAAATAACTCCTACGGTATCTCCATAAAACCCTTAATTTTGAATTCTATGAAATTGTTGGACCGTATCACAATCAATGCAGACATCTGCCATGGAAAACCCACAATTCGTGGTATGCGATATCCAGTCGAGAATATGCTTGAATTACTGGCTTCAGGTATGAATATTGAAGAACTTCTGGCTGATTATCCGGATCTGGAAAGAGAGGATCTATTGGCGTGTTTAGAATATGCAGCTAATCTTACTCGGATCAAAAGCATTTACAAAATCGCTTCGTGAGATTCCTGGTTGATGCACAATTGCCCAGGGCATTGTCTCTTCTTTTATCAAACTTTGGTTTTGACTCCTTGCATACATTGGATCTCCCACAAAAAAATTTTTCTTCAGATGAAGTCATTTCAGGATTAACCATTTCAGAAAATAGAATTCTGATCACTAAGGATACCGATTTTTTAGATTCTTTTTTACTGAAAGCCATACCACAAAAATTAAAAATTATTCGAACAGGGAACATCAATAACAAAGCCCTATTACTGATTTTTAAAAATAATATCCACCATCTGAAGAAATTGCTTGATGAAGGGAATCTAATAGAGATAACAACAGATAACATTATTCTGCATAAATAGAATTTTTACCCCATGCCCCCTGATAGTTCGACTTCCTACACTCAACTGCGTCCCCCGTTGAGCGTCGGCTGACCGACGTTCGTGCGACTGAAGGGCTGTGCCTTGCACCACAT
>JBDUAU010000681.1:0-3901 GCA_040004485.1 Saprospiraceae bacterium | reverse complement strand
GTACCTTGATTTTGTTTTCCATAATATCCATTATTTGAGAAGAAGGGGAAGAATAAGTAAGGAATTCAGGATTTTCCATGGACAAATATTAGAAAATTCCCTCAGGTAATGGCTTTTATGATAGGATGAAGGGTATTTAACACGCATCAAATTTACAGTCTTTACAGCCATTGTTAACCCTGTGTAAATTTAAGTCAAGGTTTAAAATCAAGTTCCCACTTTACCCCAAAATGTTGTAAACTCTTCGTAAAAAAAGCCCATAAATCAGCATTGCGAATTAACAAAATCTTGAGTAGGAATATGCAATTGCCGGCTATCCACGGAGGTAATTTTGCATCAACAAAAAAAGAACCTACGCAAAAACTCATTTTTCTTTTTTTGCCGTATTACGTTGAATATCCAAATAAGATAAATGAAAAAAACGCAAAACAATTTTCACATGACAAGTCATAAGCTCATACTTGTCTTCTTTCTTTCTCTTGCTAGCTCATTTATGGTCGCCCAAAAGAACGCTATTATTTCCGGAAAAGTAATCGACAAACTAACCAGTGAAACAGTGATTGGCGCTACAGTCAATATCGAAGGAACAAGTGCAGGAACCGTTACGGACATCGAAGGCAATTTTAAATTGACAGTAGTACCGGGTAACTATACGCTGATTATTCGTTATGTAGGCTACGATGCCGGATCTGTAAAAGTAGAAGCAAAAGCTAATCAGGTCGCCACTGTGGAATATGCCATGGAAGAGGGAAAAGAAACTTCACTAAAAGAAGTTGTGGTGACAGCTACTGCCGAACGCTCCAGTGACGTCGTCATGTACATTGAGGTAAAGAAGTCTCCGTACATCGCAAGCGGCATCACAGGTTCAGAAATTCGTAAAACACCAGATCGTACAGTAGGCGATATTCTAAAGCGCGTAACAGGAGCCTCAATTCAGGAAGGCAAGTTTGTGATCATACGTGGTATGAATGACCGCTACAATGCAGGATACCTTGACGGAGCATTACTTTCTTCAACAGAATCTGATCGCAAAGCATTTGCATTCGATTTTATTCCTGCCAACCTGATTGATAATCTTTCAATCGTCAAAGCAGGTTCTCCGGATTTAATCGGTGATTTCGGTGGTGGCGTCATTATCATCAATACTAAATCTGTTCCGGATAAACTGGTGCAAAGCATTTCGCTGGGAGCTCAGTATCATTCACTGACCACCTTCAATGATTTCGAACAATTTAAAAGCTATCCCTCTGAGGAATTGAATTTTATAAATAAAAGCAGAGCTATTCCGTCATTCGAAGAGAATGCATTGAAGCTATCCACTTCATTCCCCTCTGCAGCTGAGAAAATGAGATTGGGAGATATCTCAAAGAAATTTAATAATGACTGGTCCAGATCTACAGTTACGGCAGTTCCAAATGCACGATTTGCGTATTCACTGGGCTTTCCAATCCAGTTAAGCAGTTCGAGTAAGCTGGGTGTGATGTTTGCTGTGAATTATGCCAATACACGGAAAATATCAGAAAATGGTATAAATACCTTCGATGGATCAGGCCAGGTGTCAGGTTTTACAGATAAAGCTTATCTGCGTAACATCAATACAGGAGGCATTTTCAATATTAATTATATCGGCCAAAGTACACAAATCAATTTCCGAAATTTAGTCAATGTCAATTCAGACTTTAATACAATATCCAGAACAGGAACAGGGAATTTTAATGATGTATTAACCGTACAGAATACAGCGAACCTTCTTAATTACAATCGTCTTTATAATGGTATTTTATCGATGAAGCAACTTATCGGGGATAGCATTTTGACCATCAATGCATCTGCGAGCTATTCTAATGTGCATAGAGAAGTTCCTGATTACAGAATTGCCAGTTATACAAAGACACCGGATTTTGACAATTATCGTCTTGCCATTGGTGATTTCTTCAATAGCAGCACCGGACGCTTTGAATCAAAGCTGGATGAGAATATTTATGGAGCTACAGTAGAATTGAGTAAAAAATTCAAATCACGAACAATGCGGACTGAAATCAAATCAGGTTATTTTTATCAGGATCGAAGCAGGTCATTTTCAGCCAGAAGCTTTGTATATAATGGAGCTCCGGATGAGCTGACTTTGGATCCTGCCAAAGACCTTGGTCCTGGCAATATCGATGCCACAAAATTATACCTGGTTGAAAAATCATCGGATGATCTGGCTTTCTATGAAGGTCAGTCTACTATGAATGCAGTTTACCTGATGGCGGACAATAATTACAGGAATAAAATCAGGGCAGTGTATGGTGTGCGATTTGAAGATATCGATTTGAAAGTGAGTAATCATAAAATCAATAAAACGATAGCGGATATCAAACAAATGTCATTTTTGCCATCACTTAATCTAACCTATTATTTGTCCCAGAAAACCAATGTCCGAGGGAGCTATTTTTCTTCAGTCAATCGTCCTGAATTCAGAGAGCTTGCTCCATTCTCATTCTTTGTTTTTGAAAAAAATGCAGAAATCAGAGGTAACTCAGATCTGAAAATTGCAACACTTCAGAATTTTGATTTTAGGTATGAGTTCTATCCAAAAGGAGGTCAGTTAATTTCTATCGGTGGATTCTATAAATCAATAGCGAATCCGATCGAATTGAGTCTCGATGTGACACAACCCTTTACCACATTCACATTTACGAATGAAAAATCTGCAAAGATCTATGGATTGGAATTTGAATTAAAGAAGAAACTGGATTTTATCAATGTATTTAATTTATTCCAGAATATATCCGTCTATTCAAATATTTCGCTGATCAAATCCAAACTTGATTTCAACCCGGGTTCTCAGGCGAAAGCAGACAGGCCATTGCAGGGTCAGTCTCCATACATCTTCAACGCAAGATTGCAATATGAAAATCCGGATAATGGATGGTCCTGGAATTTTTCATTCAACAGGGTCGGACGACGGATCGCTTTTGTAGGTGTTGATCCGAAATTTGGCGATACCCGTCAGGACATTTATGAAGCACCACGCTCAGTAGTTGATTTTCAGCTTGGAAAAACGATTAATAATATCAATATCAAGCTGACGATCGGAGACTTATTACACAATAATCTGATCTATTACCAGGACGCCAACCATGATGGAAAGTATACTGCGGTCGCAGATCATGGCACAGATCGATTGATGTATGTTTTCACAAATGGATACACCACAAGCCTAGCTTTTAACTACACATTCTAAGTGATACAGGAGTCATACGAGCCGTAGGCATGCCTTGTCATGAAAATCTGAAAGAAATAAAGAAACCTGATAGATAAAATGAATTCACCTTACCCCAAATTAAAAAATCAAAAATTCCTTGTTATGAAAAAATATTTATTCATCATTATTCTTTTCATCAGCCTGTTTGCTGCACAATCATCGTGGGCACAAGCCGATTTCAAATTTCAGACCACCAATTATGTTGGTGCTTTGTCACCTGATGCGGGCCTTGACTGGACCACAGGTTGGACAAATTTTGATCCAAACAGTACAGTATATCCTGACCCAACCGATATGGCCACTTTGAATGGAATTAGTGGTTCATTACCAATTCCAGGTGAAAAGGAATTGACTTCTGGAAATACGCTGACTCTCGATGCATCTAAAACCTATCTCTTGCAGGGATTTTTTGTTGTCAGAAGTGGTGCTAAATTGGTTATACCTGCAGGAACGATTATTCGTGCATCTGCTGATTTAAGTTCTTCTCCAAAAAATTATGCATCTATTCTGGTAGAACGCGGAGGAAAAATCGAAATAAATGGCACAGCAGCCAAGCCTGTCGTATTCACTTCTGCAAAACCAGAAGGACAACGTCAGCGTGGTGACTGGGGTGGATTATTAATCGCAGGACAATCGAAACATAATCTGCTG
>JBDUAU010000197.1:0-13226 GCA_040004485.1 Saprospiraceae bacterium | reverse complement strand
CCGCGCCGTATGCCGCCCGCGTCTACCCACAAAACGCTGACGCCCAAACAAATCAAAGCTCTTCCTGCAGTAGGAGGTGAGGCCGATATCGCACAATATCTTCAGGTTCTGCCCGGTGTCATTTCCACAGGTGACCAGGGTGGACAGATTTATATCCGTGGTGGATCACCCGTGCAGACAAAAGTGCTTCTGGATGGCATGACTATTTACAATCCATTCCACAGCATTGGATTTTTTAGTGTTTTCGAAACTGAAGCCATCAAATCTGCTGAAGTATTGACCGGAGGATTTGGTGCTGAGTACGGGGGCAGAATTTCTGCTATCGTAGATTTGAAAACAAGAGAAGGCGACAGATCCAGATTTGGCGGACTCGTTTCAGGCAGTCCTTTCATGGTCAAAGGTTTGTTAGAAGGACCAATCATCAAATTCGATCCTAAAAAAGATGCGAGTGCATCATTCCTGCTCACTGCTAAACATTCATTCCTTGACAAGACATCTCCTTTACTTTATAAATATGCTACAAAAGATACTTTGGGGTTGCCTTACAATTTCACTGATGTCTATGGCAAGGTGTCTTTTCTGACGGGAGGAGGTAGTAAGATTGACCTGTTTGGTTTTGATTTTACTGATGGGGTCAACCTTCAGGATATCGCAAAGCTGGATTGGAATTCAGGAGGTGGAGGAATGAATTTCAAACTCATCCCATCTTCTTCTAACCTGATCATAGCCGGGACAATCGCTTATTCCAAATATGATATTACGCTGAAGGAAGCTGATGATGCACCGCGAAGAAATACCATTGGTGGATTCAATGCATTACTCGACTTCACTTACTTTGGAAAAAACAACACGCTCAATTATGGATTTGACCTGAATGGTTTCTCTACCAAATTCGCTTTCAGAAATTTTGTGGGCATCACACTCAACCAGGATGAAAATACTACTGAACTCGGAGGCTATGTCACATTGCGACATAAAGCAGGAGCTGTCATTATAGAACCTGGTCTGCGCGCTCAATTCTATGCATCACTTGGAGATTTTTCAATTGAACCAAGACTGGCGATTAAAGCAAATTTCTCCGATCATTTCAGAGTCAAATTTGCTGCAGGTAAATATTCTCAAAACCTGATCAGCACGGTCAATGAAAAAGATATCGTGAATCTATTCGTCGGATTTCTATCCGGACCTGAGGAACGGATCTATAAGCCGGGCACAAAGGTGCAGACACCTGATAAACTGCAGAAAGCATGGCATGCACTCGGTGGTTTTGAATTTGATCTCACTGATGGATGGGAAGTCAATCTTGAAGGTTATTACAAAAAATTCAGCCAGCTGATCGGCATCAGTAGAAACAAGCTTAAAATAGAAGATCCTAACTTCGAAACGGAGACCGGCAATGCTTACGGTCTGGATATCAGTTTCAGCAGGCAAACAAAAAAAATGTATCTGTGGGCGACATATTCTCTTGGATATGTCAACAGAGATGATGGCGAACAAGTATATCCTACACACTTTGAGAGAAGACACAATGTCAATCTTCTTGCTACAGTCAACATAGGCCGCACATGGGAGTTCAGTGTAAGATGGAATTATGGGGCCGGATTTCCATTTACATTGACACAGGGATTTTATGGACAGTATGGTCTTCTGGGAGGTATAGATGCCGATGTGTTAACCGGTAATCCGGATCTGGGTATCATCTATAGTGAAAAACGGAACAGCGGACATCTGCCGGATTATCATCGCCTTGATATGTCATTGAAAAAAGAATTTGAGATCAACAAGAACCTGAAATTTGAAGTATTGGCCAGTGTCACCAATGTGTACAACAGGGGTAATATATTCTACTTTGACCGGGTTCGGTATACTCGTGTAGATCAGCTCCCTATCCTGCCAAGTCTGACACTTAAAGTTGATTTTTAATGCCCTTCTATGTTAAAAGGGTAGGGTGATTCGTTGTAAATAGTATGAAAAAACGCTGGTACGAAATAGGCTATCAGATCGATAGATTGCTCGTCAGCAGTTTTATTCCGCCGTTTATGATGGCCTTCTTCATCGCCCTGTTTGTGCTCATCATGCAGTTCCTTTGGAAGTTTATTGAGGACATCATCGGTAAGGGTGTAGGCGTGCCGCTCATCATGGAAATGTTTTTTTATAAATCCATTTCCCTTTTTCCTCTGGCACTACCCATTTCAGTTTTGTTGGCTTCAGTCATGGTCATGGGCAATATGGCTGAACGTTTTGAATTATCAAGCTTCAAATCAGCAGGTATTTCATTGACAAGAGTATTATTGCCCCTTATCGCAGTGACTACACTTATTGCTGGCTTCTCTTTTTATTGTTCCAATACCATTATACCCATTGCCAATCTGAAATATCAATCAAGATTGTATGATATCAGAAATCAACGCCCAACACTAAGTATTGAACCTGGAGTGTTCAACGAAGATTTCAGAGGTTACTCTATTCGTGTTGGGAAAAAACTTTCAGATAAAAAGACGATTGAGGATATCATGGTCTATGATGATTCACAGCGTAATCGGGGTGAACTCAATGTTGTCACTGCCCAAAAAGGTGAGATGTATGTTTCTAACGGTGCTTTTGTGATGACCTTGTTTGATGGCAATCAATATTCTGAAGCTGAATCGAATGATAAACCAAATGCTCTCCCATTTACCATCTCTCATTTTAAAGAATGGACCCGGAAATTTGATCTCAGTGAATTCAACATGGACCGTACGGAAGAAGATCAGTTCAAATCTCATCAGATGATGAAGAGCGCGCGTCAGATAGCCATTGAAATCGATAC
Organism: Saprospiraceae bacterium; assembly: GCA_040004485.1. Classification (GTDB taxonomy): domain Bacteria; phylum Bacteroidota; class Bacteroidia; order Chitinophagales; family Saprospiraceae; genus Opimibacter. The sequence goes on along the minus strand of JBDUAU010000197.1, from coordinate 10,417 downwards.
GCTGAATGAGCAAATTGAATTGGAAAAAATGAATTATACGATCAAATACTTACTATTAAGGGATTCAATAGTTGCGCCCAAAAGAGTGTTCAATGGCATAGCAGATAGCATGCAGCGCAGACCCATCAACAATAATTTTAAACCGGATATAAGAATAGATCTTTCTCCAATTCCCAGGGAACGATATCAATTGGTGAAAGGTATATTAGACTCGATTCCATCAGCAGGTGCTACATCTCTCATCAGTATGTTTCCTGAGTCGTATGTGAAGGATAAAAAAAGCAGGATCGTCAATAATATCATCATTCAACAATCCGGTCTTGACCGGACAGACAGATCTATTCAAAATCTCCAGTTGACGAAACGTAAGCATGTGTATCAGCTTCACTGGAAATTTAGTCTTGCGTTTGCATGTATTGTGATGTTGATGATAGGAGGACCTATGGGTACAATTGTTCGCAAAGGTGGATTTGGATATCCGCTTCTTGTGTCTATTTTGTTTTTTACTTTTTTTCTGATGAGCAATATCAGTTCGCAGAAATTGAATGACTCTCAAAAGATGGATCCAATTCTGGCTGCATGGTTTCCTGTTATTTTATTGAGTGTTGTTGCTGCCTTTCTGACGTACAAAGCACTGAATGATTCTAAGGTGATGGATTTTGACAGGATGAAAACCTTTTTTGCTCGCTTCCGCACAGGGACTAAAAATGTGCAGGTATGAGAGGATTTAATATATTCAGAAACGGCGCAGTTATCCTTGTTTTACTTGGCCTTATATTCAGCTTGACAGCAGATAAAGCACAGTTTTTGCTTTGGCTTGCAAAGCATCGGGACACATTTGCGGACTACTATTTTTATTATGTCACCAAGTTGGGTGAATTTCCAGGATTTGTCATATGTGGTTTGTTATTATGGATTTCTTCTTGGAAAAAAATGCTGACCGTGCCTGCACTTGGCGCCTTAGTTCTAGGTACAAGCTTTACGTTGAAAGAATTTTTTCAACACGAACGTCCTTCAATTTATCTCAGCAGGATTGGTTATCAGGGACCTTTGGCAGTCTTAGGATATCCAATGCTTTCCGGGCATCATAGTTTTCCATCAGGTCATACCATGGGAGCATGGGCTTTATTTACGCTTGTTGCTGCACTCTCAAAAAACTCATGGGTAAGTGTTGTATGTCTCTTTCTTGCCTTTTCTGTTTCCATATCAAGGATTTATCTTCTGGCTCATTTTTTAGAAGATGTCGTTTCAGGTGCTATGGTGGGAATTGCATTGGGATATGGCGTTTATTTTGCTTATGTGCGTTGGATCAAATCAAAGTATGTGACTAAACCGGATAACTCTGCATAGTCTGTTAAGCCTCCTGACAAATTAGTATTCATTACTTTTGCAAATATTCTTTTAAAGAATTTTGAAGGAGTAGAATAATTTAATATCAAACAAAATGAAAATAATGAAGAATCTTGTACCATTTGCAGTACTATGCTGCGGACTTTTTTTAATCTCCTGTGACAAAGGCGGATCAAACACTACAAGTTCATCCGCTACAACCGGTCTGAAGATCGCTTATGTCAATGGAGATACCATCCTGATGAATTATAAAGAATTCCGGGCACAGTCAGAGACCATGGATGCCAAGCAGAAGGATGCAGAAAATATGCTTCAACAAAAAGGGGCTGCCCTGGAGCGTGAGTACAATGAGTACCAACAGAAAGCGCAGAAAGGAACCATGACTGGAAAAGAGATGCAGGCCCAGGAAAAATATCTGTCCTCCAAGCAGGAAGCACTTCTGGCAGAACGCGATAAGCTATCCAAAGAAATCATGGACGAAACGACAACTATCAATGATCGTCTTCAAAAAGTATTGCAGGACAAATTGGCCGCGATAAAAAAACGTGAAGGTTATGATTTTATCTTCAGTTACATCCATGGTGGTGCCATACTCCTTGCGGATGAAAAATATGATATCACTACAGAAGTATTAAAGGAATTGAATAGCGAAGCCGGAGATCACCCGATGGAGAAGGACACTGCAAAGAAGTAATCGGTAATCGGTGATCTGGTGATCTTGTGATCTTGTGATCGGTGATCTGGTGATCCGGTGTAATCTGTAATTGGTAATCGGTAAAGTAATCACTGAGGTTTGACGAAGCAATACGTATTAAACTTTCAAAACCACATTTTTAAACTGTGACGTGATTTGTTCCCTGACCTGCAATAATTCATAATGCATGCGGATATGGATGATCATTTCTTCATCATTGGCTTCGGTCTGTAATTCCGTTAGGCGGATTTGGTTTTGTTCGATGTGATCCATCACGATTTTCAATTTCAGACGGAGGATCGCATTGTGGGCATCTTTCTTGAAGTTATCATCAGGATGCAATTGGATCTGCATCGGGATATCATGTTCTTCCCAGCTTGCATATTCGTAGGGAAAGGTCAGGAGCTCAATGGCAAGTGATTGGATTTCTTTATCATGATGATTTGTGAAATGTTCAGGGCCGGGCAATTGATTTTTGGCAAGGATGGCCTGGTATTCTTCAATTATTTTTTTGTAGACCGGATGCTGAAATTGATCGATGATGTCTTCAAGACTTGTGATCATGTACCGGCCCAACGGATTGATCGTTGAATCGGGAATATTTTTATCACCATAGCTTAGAAGAATGCGGATGACATCCCTTTCCTGGTATTGATCAGTTATTTCTGGAAGTCTTATATTCTGCGGATCCGCAGGTCGATCTTCTTTGTTAAAAATTTCTTTCTGCGTGCGGGTTTCATAGTCAGCCACATCACTTGGGATTCCTCTTCTCTTTTGTTGCAAAAATTCTGCAACAGCTTTATTTGTTTCGCGTACAAGGATGTGTTCTTCAATCTTCATCAGGCGTGCACATTCCTGTGTAAAAGTTGCTCTCTTGATAGCTTCCGGTATTCGTGCAAGTGATTCGACAAGTTCTTTTATCAGCGCTGATTTACGCACAGGATCATTTCCTGCTTCTTTGAGGAGAAGATTAGTTTTGAAAAGAATAAAATCTTTACTGTTGTCCCGAATGTATTCGTTTAAACCCGCCATGCCGGATTTCTTCACAAACGAATCAGGATCTTCACTTTCAGGGAGAAGGACTATTCTCACATCCATGTTTTCTTCAAGGATGAGATCAAGTCCGCGCATGGCAGCTTTTATTCCCGCTACATCACTATCATAGAGAACTGTAATCTGACTAGCGTAACGACGTATAAGACGAATCTGATCAGGTGTAAGTGACGTACCCGAAGACGCAACAACATTTTCAATTCCGGCCTGATGCAGGCTGATGACATCTGTATAGCCTTCAACAAGGAAGCAATTGTTTTCATCCCGAATAGCTTTCTTGGCATGAAACAGTCCATAGAGGACTTTACGTTTTTGATAAATCTCTGTTTCCGGCGAATTGATGTATTTCGGGCTGCGCTTGTTATTCTGAAGCTGCCGGCCGGCAAAAGCAATGACTTTGCCCGAAATGTTGAAAATGGGGAAAATAACCCGGTGTCTGAAGAAATCGCCATCACCCTGGGTCATCAGGCCTGCCCTTTGAAGGATCTCTTTTGTAAAACCTGCTTTTAGGGCAGCGCCGGTCAGTCCATCTGCTGCCTGGGAGGCATATCCCAGACCAAAATTTTCGATCGTTTTGGTTCTAAACGCTCTTTCCTGGAAATAGGTCAGACCGGATAACTGGCCTTCTTCGGTCTTAAATAGCTGATTTTTAAAGTATTGCCACGCAAATTCGAGGACTTTGTAAATGGTCTCCCTTTCCCGCTCTGCTTCTATCGACTCCGCATCCTGCTTGGTTTCCTCGAGCTGTACCCCATATTTATTGGCTAAATAGCGTATTGCCTCCGGAAAATCATAGCGCTCATGCTCCATGACAAACTGGGCTGCACCACCTGCTTTTCCACAGCCAAAGCACTTGTAGATATTTTTTGTCGGGGAAACTGAGAATGAAGGGGTTTTCTCATTATGGAAGGGGCATAGACCGATCAGATTGCTCCCCCGCCGTTTCAGGTTGACAAAGTCACCCACCACCTCTTCGATCCGGGCTCTTTCGAGGACTTCATCAATACTTTTTCGGCTGATCATCTGTAGTAAAACTAAGTCTTTAGTCGATTTAATATAAATATGAGAATATTCTCTTGTGCATCCAATTTAAGGATGCTATATTTGTTTAGCAGTTAATCTAAAGCAGAGGGCTGCAACCACAAACTCGAATTCTTGATACGTTTTTAGGGTGTTCTCATAGTGTGTTCTTACCCGCTTTCCGATGGGGAGGCGGGTTTTTTTATGCCCTTATGTGAATATAATTGATTGATAATCAGCAAAATATCATTAACATGCATAGGATTGGGATCATCGGTATGGGCAAAATGGGTCAGGCCATCTCTACAATCCTGAGCCGTGAAAATAAACTGCCATTTGACACTTTTTCCCGTATTTCAGGTGACAATCAAACGCAGTTAAAAGCATGTGATGTCGTCATTGAATTTACCACTCCTGAGGCTGCGACCGGCATTATAAAGCATTGTATTGAATCTGGAATTCCGATTGTATCCGGCACTACAGGATGGCAGGAATATCATCTTCATTCGATCATCAAATTGTGTCACATGAAGCATGGAAAATTTTTTTATGCTTCAAATTTTAGCATCGGTATGAACATCACTTTTGCTTTGAATCGAAGACTTGCTTTGATCATGAATCAATACCCTCAGTTCCATGCCTCGATCAAAGAGATCCATCACATTCATAAAAAAGATTCACCCAGCGGCACTGCACACACATTGATCGGTGACATCGTGGATCAGCATAAGCGATACACTGATTTTGAACTTAGTAAGGATGAAAATGCCAGTGAAAATTCAATACTGCCGGTTCATGCGATTCGTGAAGGTGAAGTAAAAGGATATCACGAAGTGACCTGGACATCCGATTCAGAAAAAATAACATTAAGTCACGAAGCTTTTGATCGTAAAATATTTGCAGAAGGGGCGATCATAGCCGCACAGTGGTTGATTGATCAGAAGCCGGGGGTGTATACGATGCGGGATATAATTGAGGTGTAGGTCCTTTACACCTAAATCCCCTAAAGGGGACTTTCAATATCGGTGTCGTCAATTTATACATGTCATCATGATATAAGATAGTATTCTAAAATTATGCGGATTAAAAAAAGGTCTTCATAAACTCATGAAGACCTTTTTTTAAATAAGATTTAGATGGGGGTGCGAAATCAGTCCCTATTTACTGGCCGCTACTAATTTGACATTGAGATCAAATTCATCATAGATCGCTTTGTCACCAAGATTATCGAAGAATTTTCCTGATCCGTAGCGAATGTTGTAAAGTGTTCTGTCAACTTTGATATCGGCTGTTGCAGTCACCTGATTTGATACAGTTTTCAATGTGGCATCAAATGTGACAGGATTGGTGATTCCTTTGATGGTTAGGTCTGCAGTGATATTGTACTGGCCATTCCCCTTTGCAGTTGTTTTTGTGATTTTAAACGAAGCTGTTGGATAAGTAGCCACACCGAAAAAATCATCTGACTTCAGATGGCCTTCAAGTTTGGTCTTTCCTTCGCCTTGCTGATCCAGATCTGATATAGAGGTCATATCAATGGTGAAAGAACCTCCTGATAATATGCCATCGTTGATGTTCAGTGTTCCATCTTTGATCGCTATAGTTCCGTTGTGTTGGCCTGTGACCTTGTGGCCTGTCCATGCGATGACAGATTGATCAGCTTTCACTTTGTATGGGGTGCCATTTTCCGGATTACCTGCCTGTGCAGTGATTGAGCCTGCAATCAATAAGAGAGCAAAAAATAATTTTGTCATAAGAGTTTTTTGTTATTAAATGAAAAGTTGTTGTAATCAATGAACTACCAACAACGTGAGGCAGGAATGATTGTTCTGATTTTATAATTTCCTTAACAACCGTTTAAGATGAGCGGGAGAATTAGGGTGCTGAACCGGGAAAAGAGTGACGAGTAAGGAATAACGAATAACGAGTAACGAGTAACGAGTGGGGAGTAACGAGTGGAGAGTAACGAGAGTGACAAATTAGTGAGTAATGAGTGACTAATTGCCTATTTTTCGTTACTCGTTATTCGTTATTCTCCACTCGTTATTCGTTATTCTCCACTCGTTATTCGTTATTCGTTACTCGTTACTGGATACCGCTCAATCCCCAAGGCAATCTTGCCTGTGGTTCTCCTGATTGTACTGCTGACCAGAATTCCATGACTTGAGGAACTTGTGATTGCACCAGAGCCGAAACTGCAGAGCTTGATGGAGTGTTACGATCCATAAGATCTGTGATCATTTTTTGCAGTGGATTCTGGAAGACAGGATATTCTTTGATTTTATAATCTTCTACTCCGGCAAGAGTGGCGGCTGATTCGATCGCATCTTCGAGATTACCTAGTTTGTCGACGAGTCCATTTTTGACAGCACGTTCACCAGACCAGATTCTGCCTTGCGCTATGGCATGTACTGCATCTCTTGTCATGTGTCTTCCATCCGCTACTTTATTCAGAAACATTTCATAATAGGCTTCCGTACGGGATTGCATATACGTATTCTCTCTTTCACTCCATGGAAAAAACACAGTGAAGTCTGCGCTATATGGCCCTGTCCGGACCGTATCAAATTTGATCCCAAGTTTAGTATCCAATAGTCTTGATGGATTGGGAATAATTGAAAATACACCTATACTTCCGGTGAGTGTATTTGGTTGTGCAAAAATACTATCGGCCATCGCAGCAATATAGTAGCCACCCGAAGCCGCATAATCACCCATGGAGACCACTATCTTTTTTCCATCTGCTTTGAGACCTACCAGTTGTCTGTAGATATTCTCTGCACTCAACACACTTCCGCCGGGGCTATTGATGCGAAGGACCACGGCTTTGATATCATCATCCTTTCTGATCTCCTTCAGCAATTTGACATAACGTCCATCATCTATCACTCCATAGTCATCACGGTTACTCACGATTTCACCTTCTGCATAGATGACAGCAATTTTATTTTTGGATTTGGTATTCACCTGAGCAGCGGGCGTTACAGCAGCATACTCATCGATCGTAACGAAATGGATTTTATTGAGAGGTTCTTTTCCCATTTTCGTATTCATCCACATTTCGCAATCTGCTTTTGATCCTATTTCATCAACGAGCTTATGTGACAATGCATCTTCAGCACTTTTTATCTGGAACCCCCATGCGATAGATTTTAATGAATCCATATCCATGTGACGAGCTTCTGCTATATCATTAAGAAATAAAGAATAAGTATCTGACAAATATTCACGTGTCTGAAGTTTGCTCTCCGGACTCATCTCCGTACGGCGGAAAGGTTCTGTAGCACTCTTGAAATTACCAGCATAATAAATTTGTACATCCATCCCGATTTTATCCAGTAAACCTTTAAAAAAAGGAACATAACTAGCAAAGCCTCTGAAATCAACTGTGCCTACAGGATGCAATGTGATATGATCAGCCGGACTGGCGAGGTAATAGCCTTCCTGCGTATAAAAATCACCATAGGCTGCCAGAAATTTGTCGGATGCAGTGAATTCTTCCAATGCATCGAGAATTATTTTAGAAGAGCTGGCCCCAAGCACCGAATTTCCGTTTTCGATAAAGATGCCGCTGATTTTATCATCTGTGGCGGCATGTCTGATCAGACCTGCTACATCGTGGAGTCCAGGCACATCCTCTTCATTAAATGAAAAAGATCGTGACGAAACATTGTTTTTGTGTTCGGGAATTTTAGCTGTAAAATCAAGGGTAAGAACACTTCCACTCGGAACCGACACTTTGTTTCCTTTACCCGCTGCACTGGATATTAAAGCAGCGACCATGATGAAGCCAAAGAAAAATATTACCACACCAGCCAGGAATACCCCAAGACAGCTCGCCAGGGTCATTTTCAAAAATTGTCTCATAATTATTTTTTCTAAATACCGGTCCGGTACATTTTTCAGGCCTTAAAGGTCTGCATTTTCAACTGATCATGGTAGCGAAAGGCCCTCATGTTAGCCTTCAATTAAGGTGTTTTTATCTAAAAAGGTTCAAATAAAGTAAATTGATAAATTAATTTTTTAAGTGAATGACCAGTCGCTATCTTTTCTATCCGTAAAAATTTAATTGAATATGGTTCATTCCTTACTCTGGTATCTTGCCATCCATGAATGGTAATTTAAGATTTAATGCTTCCATCGTCGTGACTACTTTTTCTGCAACATAATAATCTCTGTACCACCGTTGATCCACAGGAACGATGAACCATGGAGTTGTACTTCTGTTGATGGCATCTTCATAGCACATCATATATTCATCCCAAAGTTCTGCTTCTTTCCAGTCAGCATCTTTGTGCTTCCAGTGTTTTGCAGGATCATCTATCCTTTGTTGGAGTTCTTCTTTTTGCTGCTCGCGTGAAATATGCAACATGAATTTTAACACGGTGGTGTTGTTGTCTTGTTGCAGCAATGTTTCCCATGCATTTATGGAATTGATTCTGTTCGTTACGGTTTCTTCGCTGATCCATTTATGTACGCGTTGGATCAGTACATCTTCATAATGGGAGCGATTGAAAATCTGGATCATTCCTTTAGCTGGTGCCTGCTTGTGTACGCGCCAGAGAAAGTCATGTGCAAATTCTTCTTCTGTTGGTTTCTTAAAAGGGAAAACGGTTGTACCTGTTGAATTGACATGAGCGAACACATTGCGTGTAATGCCATCTTTGCCGCTGGCATCCATGCCCTGCAGAATAACGAGGAGGCTATGTTTTTTTTCAGCGTACATGATGTTTTGTAAATCACCGATATGCTTTGCCATTCGTTTTGATTTCCGTTTGGCCTCTTCTTTTGTGATCCCTTCGGGTGCGGTAGTTGAGATTTCTGAAAGCCTGATCATACCGCCATTTTACTTCTTTTCACAAGGAAGGATTGCAGGACAGGGCCAAATCCATTCTTCATATCTGCCGTAATAAAATCAATGTGATATTGAAGACATTTCATTTTCAGTCGTTCATAGAATCCTGCCATATGTTCAGTATACACACGTTTGACTTCATGTGGCCTGAGTTTTATTTTTTCATCTGTCTCAAGATCGATAAACATGTAAGGTTTGTTGTCAAATGCAAAATCAATTTCTTTATCATGATCAAGCACATGAAATAATACAACTTCATGTTTGTTATGGCGGAGATGTTGCAGAGCTCCGAATATTTCCTCTTCAGTACCGCTTTCAAGCATATCGCTAAATATAATCACCATTGACCTTTTGTGAATGCTGTCCGCAATCTGGTGAAGCGATAGAGCAGCGTTTGTTGTTTTATTGATGGGAGGCTGTGTGATCAGTTGCTCCATGTAGTTTAGCATCAACCTGTAGTGTGTGACACTACTCTTACAATGTGTATGGATTTTGAGTGTTTCATCAAAAATACTGAGGCCGAATGCATCTCTTTGTTTGCGCAGAAGATTCATAAGGGATGCAGCTGCAAGTACGCTGAACCTGATTTTATTTATTCCCGGCTGACCTGCTTCTATGACAGGATATTGCATCGACGATGAGGCATCGATCACAATCTGGCAGCGAAGATTGGTTTCTTCTTCGAATTTCTTTGAATAAAGCCGGTCAGTGCGGGCATAAATTTTCCAGTCGATATTGCGGATGTTTTCGCCAGGATTGTAGAGCCTGTGTTCCGCGAATTCTACCGAAAAACCATGAAAAGGGCTTTTATGAAGGCCGATAATGAATCCTTCAACGACCTGGCTCGCAAGGAGTTCGAGGTTGTCAAATTTTCTTAATTCAAACTGATCGAAGTAACTCATAGGGGGTCGAAATTAATGAAAAAGCCTTCCTGATGTCTCACGAAGGCTTTAACGTAAAATGTTCGCATTATGGTTTATTACGCCACAGCGACCTGGGCTAGAATAGCTTCAAGCTTATCGCTAAGGACTTTTTTGCTGGTGGCGCCCACCTGTTTGTCTACGACTTCACCATTTTTTAGGTAAAGTATGGTCGGGATGTTGCGCACGTTGTATTTATAGGAAATCTCCGGGTTGTTGTCCACGTTGACTTTGGCGATGAGGGCTTTGCCATCGTATTCTTTAGCCATTTCCTCAATGTGAGGGCCGATCATACGACATGGGCCACACCATTCTGCCCAAAAATCAACGACGGTGACGCCTTGAGTGTCCATGACCTTTTCCTGAAAGTTGCTATCTGTTAGTTCGAATGCCATTGGTATAAAATTATGAGATTGTTTAAATTATTAATTTATAGGCTATGAAACATATATTATGAAGGCAAAGTTGCAAATTTATCCTTAGGTCTTTTGTTAAAAATTAGCTAAAAAAGTGATCAATATTGTC
>JBDUAU010000102.1:0-3912 GCA_040004485.1 Saprospiraceae bacterium | reverse complement strand
TTATGAACCTGATGTGGTGAATGCCGTATCACCTTTGGCTCCGGATGCTTTCTTACATTATAAATTTGAATACCTCGGATTTATAGAAGATGCCGGACAAGTGATTAATAAAATTAAAGTTACGCCACGTGGGAGAGGAGATCAGGTATTTGAAGGTGTGATTTATATTGTAGATAAGGAATGGAGTATTCATAGTGTTGATCTGACAACCTCAGTATGGGGTATCCAATTTGAAATGCAACAGCAATTCTCACCTGTTAAACCTGATGTTTGGTTACCTGTCCATGAGATATATGATGTCAGTGGTTCAGTATTTGGATTCGCCTTTGAGTATAGATATTTTGCAAAACTTAGTGATTATGATTTGACATTAAATCCGGATCTCGAAGTGCCTGTTGTCGTACTTGATGCAAAAGTGGAAGCAGATGAAGCAAAAGCATCGGATGCGAAACTGGGCAATCGATCATTTCAAAATGGTTTGACGAGTCTGGAATCCGGCGAAGAATTGAGTGCGAAAAAACTTCGGAAGATGATGAAGGAGTATGAGAAGCAGGAGATCGAAGCATTGCCTGACTCAGATACTTTAGTCATATCCGGTTCAAATCAACAGGTGATTGATAGCAGTGCATATAGACGTGATTCATCTTACTGGGAGACAATACGTCCCATGCCGCTTACGGATTATGAAGTAAAAGGTTATATGAGACAGGACAGTATTGCTGCGTTACCTCCAAAACCTGATGATGGCAAAAAGCATGACGATACCTTGAGCTTAAATATGAATAATGAAGGTTTCGCAGCAAGTGTGAAGAGAAGAAGCAAATTTTCATTGACCAATTTAATAACCGGTGGAAGATATGATATCAGCGACAAACTTTTTCTTCAGTTAAAAGCACCGTTGCAATCTTTGAATTTCAATACTGTAGACGGATTTCATGGTGGTTATGAAATTATTATTGGAAATAATGAAAAACATAAAACGAATTGGGAAATAGGGCCCTCGATGAGGTATGCCATTTCGAGAGAAGCCTTTAATTATGAAGGCAAAGTCAGGCTTTATGGAAAGGGATGGAATCTTCAGGTTAACGGGGGTGACCAGGTAAGACAATATAGCTATGATGATCCGATGTCACTTTGGTCAAATAGTCTTTATACATTATTTGTCAATAGAAATTATCTGAAAGAATTTGACGAGAAATTTGTAAGGGCGCAATATGAACAAAAGATAAACGGCGCAATGGGTTTTGTTTTAAGTGGTGAATATGGTGATCGACATCGCCTTGTCAATACGACAGATCTTGTATTTTTTGACGATAAAAAATTACTCTACACCTCTAATGATCCTGTTCATGCGGAAGGTGGTCCCGGCGTATTTAATGATCATAAAGCTATTATTTCAGACTTATCATATTGGATAAAACCATTTTGGACATACAGAATACAGAATGGTGCAAAAATGAAGGACTATAGCCATTCGCCGATGTTGACAATGCGCTACAGGAAAGGGTGGGGTGATGATAGTGATCCATTTGATTTGATCACTGCTGACGTTGAAACGAAATGGTCCATAGGTGCAGGTAGCCTTTTGAGTCTGAACTTATCAGCCGGTACATTTGTAGGTGATCAGAAGCCCTCATATTTTGCGGATTTCGTACACTTTCCCGGGAATCGTTTAGTAGGTACACCTATTAATCCAGTCAGCTCATTCCGTATGCTGGACTATTATGCATACAGCACAAAGGACAAATATTTTTATGGTCTGTTCAATTATCAATTCAGACGATTCGGTCTTACGCAATTCGATTATTTCAGGAGACAGGGGATCAGAGAGAATTTATTATTTAATGTATTACTCACGCCTGAATCGGAGCAATATGCAGAGGTAGGTTATGCAATCAATTATATTCTCAGGGTTCTGCGTGTTGAATTTGTTACTTCGTGGCAGGATTATAAGTACAGGGATTTTGCTATCCGCGTTGGTGTTGCCACTGATTTTCAGTCGATCCTTGGAGGATTTTAATTTTTAAGCAATGTTTGCCATTTTAATGGCTTGCTGGGCTGCGGCGGTGATCACAAGACTGCCACTAATACCCGCACGCTCATCAAGTAGATTATCCCAATGATCAGTATCGTGCCAAATCATTTTTTTTATCGACAATAAAGCTTCAGGACTTGATGATATAAGATTTTGACAGAAATGATCAAGATAAGCATCGAGTTGTGGAGTCGTATCAAAGACCTCATTGAATAGACCTTTTGATTTGGCCCAGGCGGCTGTCTGCCATTCTGTTGCATTTATGGCCAGTTGGCTAAAAGCACTGAGACCCATTTTTCGCTCGATAGGAGGTCCCACTACAAAAGGGCCTATTCCTAATGCAAGTTCGCTAAGCTTAACAGATGCAAATTGCGAGGCCATGCAAAAATCAACTGCAGCGCAGAGACCTACGCCACCGCCGATTGCTTTTCCCTGAACTCTCCCGATGACAAGCTTTGGACATTTGCGTATCGCATTGATCACATTTGCAAAACCGAGAAAGAATTTTTTTCCCTCCTTAGGATTCCTGATCGTCAATAATTCGTCAAAACTCGCACCGGCACAGAATGTTCGTTCACCATCAGAGCTTAATACAATCACACGGACATCAGGAGATTCACCTGCATCTTTTATTTGTTGCGCGAGATTAGTAAGGAGATAGCCGGGCAGCGAATTGTGAGCCGGATGTGCAAACGTAATGATTGCAATGTTTTTATCTATTGACGTTGTAACTGAACCTTCCATGAAACGATTTTAGATTTTGGATTTTAGATTTTAGATGGTTGCTGAGCTGGGGCAAATGGTTGAGTGAAAGCAGACGTCGCACTGAGCGCTAGTCGAATGTGTCAAAGCATTGAATTTACGATAGTTGCTGAGTGATGTTACTATACTGAGTCGAACCATACGATTTTGTGCTGTATAAAGAAATTGATTTTTTTGCTAATTGCTTATTGATTTTTGCTAATTGCTTATTGTTTTTTCTTCACCATCGTTAAAATAGTGGCAATAGCTACAGTCTCACCTGTTTCATCATAGACGTCGACGAGAAATTTTACAATACCCTTTGGAATATCGTCTTCATCTTTTGGATCAACAGGGAGTTTTTCTTTTACGCTTAATCTCACACCTAATGTCATCCCCGGATAAACAGGTTTTGTGAAGCGACATTCTTCCAGGCCATAATTGAGTATGACAGGACCTTTGGCCGGATCAACAAATAAACCTGCGGCCATGGACAGCACAAAATATCCATGGGCAACACGTTGCGTAAATATTGTTCCTTCAAGTGAAGTTGCATCGGTGTGTGCATAAAAATGATCCCAGCTTACATTTGCAAAATTGACTATGTCCGCTTCTGTGATCGTACGTTTATGTGTAATGATCGTGTCACCGATCTGAAGATCTTCAAAATATTTTCTGAATGGATGCTCACCCGGATCTTTGTATTGTCCTCCATATTGATATGCTGATGTTATCTCTGTGATGGTAGAAGGTGTGCCCTGAATGGCACACCGTTGGAGATAATGCAGGACACCACGCATGCCTCCCATTTCTTCGCCACCGCCTGCTCTTCCGGGTCCACCATGTGTAAGCATAGGAAGAGGTGAGCCATGTCCGGTATTTTCTTTTGCACAATCCCGATTCAATACAAGAATTCTGCCATGGTGTGAGGCCGCTCCCAATACAAATTGTTTTGCTTTGCGATCATCATGTGTTGTAATGGATGAGCACAAAGAACCTTTACCCATTTTCGATATCTCTATGGCTTCATCAAGATTCTTGTAAGGCATCAAGGTGCATACGGGTCCGAAGGCTTCAACCTCGTGCACCAACACAGAAGTCAAACCGTGGCGCGTTGTCGTTGAAGCGCCTGTAAC
>JBDUAU010000689.1:0-3921 GCA_040004485.1 Saprospiraceae bacterium | reverse complement strand
GATGTCTGTAAAGCTCAAAGTCAACATTGACTACCACGAGCGATATGGCCTTAAGCTTATCATTGAAGATTTCGACAGCAGCTTTACGATAGGCGTCCTTGAAATGCAGCGACAGGCAATCTTGCGAGCTATCAAAGAGCGAAATCTTATTCGTAAAAATGCAGAAACACATCTTCCGTCAGTAGTTCAGCGGTTGGCAGTCATCAGTTCTGACAGAGCTGCAGGATGGAAAGATTTTGTAAAGCATATTGAAGACAATCCTTATGGCTATGATATCTCCATAGATTTGTTTGAAGCAGCTATGCAAGGCCAGCAGGTGGAGACTGGGATACTGGATTGCCTTAGGAAGATTGAAAAAAATAAAGATCATTTTGATGCTGTAGCTATTATCAGGGGTGGAGGCGGAAGAACAGATCTTGCTGCATTTGACAATCTTTCATTAGCTGTTCGTGTAGCTGAATTTCCTATCCCGGTTTTAATTGGTATTGGTCATGAGATAGATCAGTCAGTGCTTGATCTGGTAGCTTACAAATCTTTAAAAACACCAACTGCCGTAGCTGATTTTGTCATTGAAAACAATGCTTCTTTTGAAAGTCATCTCGATGAAGTCTGGCAATGGATCCAGGATGAAGCTTTAGACAGAATAAGATCTGAAAAGCAAAAAGTAGCAGGCCTTGCAGGCGACCTACGACATGCCGTGAGATCAAGAATTTTAATGGAGAATAGTAAATTAAACCATGTCACACTGATACTTCGACAAGGAGGAAAAAATATGATCAATAGTCACAACAGACGTCTCGAGTTTATCCATTCACTGCTGACAGCTATTGATCCTGACCGTGTGCTGGCCAGAGGATATACAATCACAACCCACAACGGCAAATCTGTCAACCATTCATCCCAACTCGATAGAGGTATGACTATTCAAACAACATTTCAGGACGGAACAGTAAAAAGTATCGTAGAATGAAAAAGATTCAGAATGATTATGATAAGGCCATGCAACAATTGGAAAAGCTGGTCGAGCGAATTCAGAACGGAGAGATGGGTCTGGAAGAAATGCGAAATGAAGTCAAAGCTGCTATGGAATTAATCAAAATGTGCAGGAATAAGCTTAGGAATATTGAGACGGATCTTGAGGAGACACTGGAGGAGGAATGACCACTGACCTCTGACCATAGACCACAGATTAATCAGATTACGCACCACAGATTAATCAAATTTCACAGATTTGAAATTACTTTATATTCCGGCGTTGCTTGCATGGAGGGGAGAAACTGAGCCTTCATGAACGAAGTGAAAGAAGCAGCGAAGTGATGGGGCAAAAAAAAAGGTGGAAGCCGGCCCGGCGGCCTGCGCTTCCACCAACTTCACCAGTTGAAAACAATCTTTATTAGAGCTGAGGTATCCTGAGAACCTGACCTGGATAGATCTTATCAGGGTCTGTCAGCATCGGTTTGTTAGCCTCAAATATAGTATTATATTTTGAAGCATTGCCATATTGGTCCTTTGCTATTTTTGATAAGGTATCACCTGATTTTACCTCATAAAAAACTGCCTCCGGTTCCGGATTGGTAGCGATCACACTCATACGGTCATCAACGGAGGATATGCCTACGTTATTACCTAAGGTAAGTACAGTCAGTTCTTTTGCCATCTGTGTTTCTGCCTGTCCCCAGACAGTCACCGTTTCACCATTTATATCTAAAGATAAATTCTGAACAGGTAAATTAAGATCAGTGACTGCCTTCAGCATAGCAGCCTTCTTAATGTTCAGAGCTTCATCTGGAGAAGCAGTTTTGACGGTTTCTTCTTCCTTCTTGTTGAGAAGTTTTGCCCCGGATCCTTTTAAAAAAGAAAATAGTCCCATAATTCAGTTTGGTTTAATTGATATAAATAAATTAAAAAATATGAAGAATAATTTTCTTCTCTTATAAAACAATATTATACTAAAAATGATCTTGAAAAATGATTTTTATTTTAACGCTGTCTTTATCAGGGTTTATTCGATTTATGCGCGGGTTATAGCCTAAACGTATACTTTTAATGTATATATTACCTTTGCAGATCTATTAAGTGCAACCATCTTGAAGAATAAGCCAGAATCAGTGTCTATTGATCAGGGGAAAGAGACTCCCCTGATGAAACAATACTTAAAAATCAAAAGTCAGCATCCGGAAGCCCTGTTGTTATTCAGGGTAGGTGATTTTTATGAAACTTTTGGTGAGGATGCTATCCGGACGTCTGAGGCACTCGGCATCATTCTGACATCCAGAAATAATGGTGGTAATAATGTTGAACTGGCAGGATTCCCCTATCATGCTATGGACATGTATCTTCCGAAGCTCGTCCAGGCAGGGTACAGAGTAGCCATTTGTGAGCAACTTGAAAAACCATCCAAAGAGAAAAAAATAGTTGACCGTGGAGTACTTGAGATGATCACTCCGGGTATTGCCACGCAGGATTCGCTACTGGACCGTCATTCCAATAATTACCTGGCTTCGATTCATTTTATATCCAATGATCATTTCGGCATTGCTTTCCTTGATCTGTCAACAGGTGAATTTGTCATCAGTGAAGGAGCGCAAAGAGAAATTGAAAAATTGCTTCAAAGCTTTTCACCGTCAGAAATTATTTTATCTAAATCAAACAGGGATCGATTCGAAAAAATATTCGGCAATTCATTTTACACCTATGGCCTTGAAGAATGGGTCTTCACCACGGATTTTACAAATGAAAAAATTCTTCGGCACTTTGAAATAGCAACACTTAAAGGATTTGGAATAGATCATTTGCAATATGCACAAGTTGCGGCAGGTGCAGTGCTTCATTACCTGACGACGACGAAGCAGGATGGATTGAAACATATCCGTACGATCAGCAGAATCCAGTCGGATCATTATGTCTGGATGGATAGATTCACGATCAGGAATCTTGAACTTCTTCAGGCAGCACATGATACCGGAACAAGCCTGCTGGATATCATGGATAAAACCATCTCACCGATGGGCGCCAGGATGCTGAAGAAATGGATAGCGCTCCCTTTGATCAATCTTAAGGAAATCAGATCCAGACACGATATGGTTTCTTATGCTTTGGCAAATCCTGATTGGGCAAGTGATCTGCGTGATCAGATAAAAGTCATCGGCGACCTGGAAAGAATCATTTCTAAAGTTTCTCTGTCAAAAATAAATCCGCGTGAATTAGTTCAGCTGAAACGTGCATTGACAGCACTCCACCCTATCAAAGAATGGATGCACGACAGCCGGCAGGAAGGATTAATGCGCCTGGCAGATCAGATCAATATCTGCGACCATCTGCGTCAGACGATTGAATTGGCCGTACAGGAAGACGCACCGGCAATCCTTATAAAAGGGAATGTCATCCGTAAAGGGTACAATGAAGAGCTTGATGAATACAGAGATATCATTCAGAATTCAAAAGAAATCCTGATCAGCATCCAGCAGGAAGAAGCCGTGAAGACAGGTATCACAAATCTGAAGATAGGCTACAATAATGTATTTGGTTATTTTCTTGAAGTCACCAACAAATACAAAAACCAGGGATTGATTCCCGATACATGGGTGCGTAAGCAAACGCTCTCGAATTGTGAACGCTATGTCACAGATGACCTGAAGAAACTTGAGCATAAGATATTAACTGCAGAAGAAAAAATAGGTGCACTCGAAGAAAGTTTATTTAATGATCTCGTACTAGCCGCCCAGGAATACATCGGCCCGATACAAATCAATTCGTCTGCAATAGCGCAGCTTGATTGTATTTTATCCTTTGCTTCAATAGCATCGGCGTATAACTATTGCAGGCCGGAGATGAATGATGATTTGTCTATTGACATCATTGATGGTCGTCATCCTGTCATCGAGCGGCACCTGCCTCCCGGAGAAGTTTATGTGTCAAATA
>JBDUAU010000011.1:0-3925 GCA_040004485.1 Saprospiraceae bacterium | reverse complement strand
GGATAATATACAATTGCCTGCTGTCATTCAGGCTTACCGTATCCCGGCTCAGGGAACAAAAGATTACTATGCGGTTGATATGGTATCAAGGATATTATCAAATGGTGAAAGTTCAAGACTTTATAAGTCATTGGTTGATGAGCAACAAAAAGCATTGTTTGTAGGAAATTTTCCATTAGCACTTGAAGATCCAGGCGTGTCACTGACATTTGGTATCACCAATATGGGTGTTGATGTCACCGGATTGGAAAATGCTATTGACGAACAAATAGCTAAAGTTCAGAATGA
The DNA here is from genome assembly GCA_040004485.1 of Saprospiraceae bacterium. GTDB lineage: Bacteria > Bacteroidota > Bacteroidia > Chitinophagales > Saprospiraceae > Opimibacter. The sequence goes on along the minus strand of JBDUAU010000011.1, from coordinate 3,637 downwards.
ACTGATTACAGAAAAGGAATTCCAGAAACTACGCAATCAGATTGAATCAGAATATGTAACGAACAACAGCCGCGATGCAGGTATTGCAGAAAGTCTTGCCACCTATTATATGTTTTTTGGTGATGCCAATCTGATCAACAATGAAATCGATCGATATCTAGCTGTGACACGTGAAGACATCATGGCTGCAGCCAAAAAATATCTTGTAAAATCCAATCGGGTGACGCTTCATTACTTACCAAAATCACAGGAAAATAAATCCTGATTTCTTTACGCTACTTTCCAACCATAAATAAAATATAAAATGAATTATATAAAATCGCTCATGTTACTTATGGTCATCGCGATGGCCTCTTGTGCGCCGAAAATGGCCAAAGAGACCACGTCTGGTGACAATGCCGGATCAAAAGATTTTCGTGCGATGGCTCCAAAACCGGGACCTGCACGCCAGATTGAAATCGGTAAATCAACGCAATACACTTTGGCTAACGGTCTTAAAGTAATCGTTGTCGAAAATCATAAAATCCCTGAAATCTCTTACCAGCTGACCATTGATATGGACAATATGCAGGAGAAAGAGAAAGCAGGTTTGTCTGATATTACGGGCTCACTACTGTCCGCCGGCACATCTACAAAAGTCAAAGCTGATATTGATGAAGCTGTAGATTTTATCGGTGCCAGCATGGTGACAAATCCCAGGGGTGGATTCGCATCTTCACTTACGAAGCATACGGATAAAATATTGAGTTTGTTTTCCGATGTTATCCTCAATCCGTCTTTTCCTCAGGCCGAATTCGATAAGATTAAAACACAAACACTCTCAAGCCTCCAGGCTAACAAGGATGATCCGAATGCAATATCAGGCAATGTATCAAGTGCTTTGAATTTTGGCTCGAATCACCCTTTTGGAGAGATCACTAATGAAATCACAGTTGCCAATATCAATCTTGATGACACAAAGCAGTATTACAAAACTTATTTTAAGCCAGGTAATGCTTATCTCGTCATCGTCGGAGATATTACACCTGAAGTTGCAAAAGCAAAAGCTGAAAAATATTTTGGTTCATGGGCAGCTGGCAAAACACCAGTGTATACTTATCCTTTTCCAAAAACTGTGGATAAAACATCAGTGGCTTTTGTTGATAAATCGGGTGCTGTTCAATCCGTCATTAATGTCACTTATCCTGTCGATCTTAAACCAGGAAGTCCGGACGAGATACCGGCTCGCGTGATGAATACTGTTCTTGGCAGCGGTTTCTCAGGAAGGTTATTTAAAAATCTGAGGGAGGATAAAGCTTATACTTATGGTGCATATTCAAATCTGAATTCCAACGAATTAGTAGGATCATTCTCTGCCACTGCAAGTGTAAGAAATAATGTAACGGATAGTGCTATAGTACAAACCTTAATCGAACTTAACAAATTGAAGAGTGAACCTGTTACACAGAAAGAACTGGAATTAGCGAAGAGTTTTATTTCGGGTGCTTTTGCAAGGTCGTTAGAGAACCCACAGACGGTAGCCAATTTTGCATTGAATACATTGATGTATGGTTTGCCCGCTGATTATTATCAAACCTACTTACAACGACTAGCGGCAGTTACTATTGATGATGTTGCCAGAATGGCAAAGAAATACATCAATCCTGACAAAGCACGAATTGTAGTTGTCGGAAATAAGGATGAAGTATTTTCTAAGCTTTCAGTCTTTGATAAAGAAGATGGAAAGGTTCAGCTTTATGATATTTATGCCAATCCACGTAAAGATGAGTCTGAAACGCCAATGTCAATCACAGCCAATGAACTTGTTGACAAATATCTGATGGCAATAGGTGGAAGGACTAAACTTGATGCCGTTTCATCACTTGACCAGACCTATTCAATGGAATTAATGGGTATGTCCATTACAGCACGTATTGTACAAAGCTCCGGTAAATTTCTTATGTCAATGACAGCTCCCGGCATGAATCTGATGAAGCAGGTGTATGATGGAGAAAAAGGACAAATGGAACAAATGGGTCAGAAATCACCGGTGGAAGGTGATGATCTTGTTTCAATGAAAGAACAGGCCGTCCTCTTTCCTGAACGATTCTTTGGTGAGACAGGATATAAGCTTGAACTTAAAGGCATAGAAGATGTCAATGGCAAGCCTGCATACAAACTTGCAGTTACAACGCCCACAGGTGCAAAGAGCATTGAATTCTTTGACAAAGAAACGTTCCTGAAATTAAAGGAAGTTCAATCTAACGAAGTACAGGGACAAACGGTGACCACCACGAATGAATATGGTGATTTTAAAACCGTAGATGGAATTGCAATCCCACATACGATGACGATAAGCGGTCCGATGCCAACTCCAATGGTCATGAAAGTTGAAACTATAAAAGTGAATGGCAATGTTGACCCTTCATTATTCAAGATCTAAAGCTGAATAAATTAAAAAATAAAAAATGGGCTTCGGGAAACTGAAGCTCATTTTTTATTTGAACTAAGATTATTAATCCTTTTACTGCATTATCAATTAACCTTTTATCTCTTTTCCTACCTTTAACCCATGATACAGGTATTTGTAACCGGTGGGACATTTGACAAGCAGTATAACTACATCACCGGAGAACTTTATTTTCAGGATACTCACCTCAAAGAAATGTTTGCACGGGGCAGGTCTTCCCTGGATATAGAAATCAGGACATTAATGATGATTGATAGTCAACAGATGACTGATCTGCATCGGGATACCATCATTAAAAATTGTGAGGCATGTCATTATGATAAAATCATCGTCACCCACGGGACGGACACTATGGTAGACACTGCCAAAGCACTGGCGACGGCAGAAATCCCAAAAACAATTGTCTTGACGGGGGCGATGATACCGTATGCATTTGGCACTTCATCAGATGGATTCTTCAATCTCGGAAGTGCTTTGGCATTCGTCCAAATCTTATCTCCGGGGGTCTATATTGCCATGAATGGAAGGTGTTTTGATTGGGATAAAGTCGTCAAAAACAGGCGTACAGGCTTATTCGAATCCACTAATTAGGCCGAATGGCGGTATCTTTTCATTGTCTTATCCGGGAAAAAGCCCATCCCTGCCGAATATAAGGTATCATATATTAAAAAATCATTATATCTTTATCCTTATTCTTTAATCCTTTTGCTATGATATCAGGAATACACCATAGGCTTTTGCTGATTACGTTGCTCTTTGCAGGTAGTCTTAGCGTCTCATCCCAGAAGCTCGGAGTCAGTTTTAAGAGATTGTTTCTCGACTACCAGACATTTCAGGGTGGCGATTTTGGAGCCTTCAAGGATTACAGGAATGGTTTTGAGTTTGGTGTCCATATCCCTGTCACTCAGCACCTCATGGTGAATGTCCCGATAAAAATGGGTTTATCAAATAAGAATACAGAAATCACAAATCAATATATCCTTGGAGTTGATGCCCAACTTCACTTATACTTCCTGTCCCATCCTGATCGCTTCAAGCCTTATGTATTAGCAGGAGTAGGAGGTGTTTATACCAAGAAAGATAGTTCTATAAATCTCCAGGTTCCTGTAGGACTTGGAGTAGATATCAGAATTGCGCCAAATGCATATTTTAATATTCAATCCGAATTCAGATGGAGCAATCTTGAAA
>JBDUAU010000644.1:0-3926 GCA_040004485.1 Saprospiraceae bacterium | reverse complement strand
GCGTGAATTTCTTTTTCAGAACGATCATTTGATCTAAGAGCCTGTCTCTGTACTGTAATGAGAAGCTAGTATCCCCGGTAAAATAGCAGAGGACTGGATCTATTGTGCCATTGCTGTCAAAATCCTTATACCACATTGTGGCTGGTTTCCCTTTAGACGCCTGGATATGCGAGTTTAATCCCAGATTTCCGGCAACGATATCCGGAAAACCATCACCATTTATATCAGAGATTTCAAGAGAATACCACCATCCTGACAAATCTGCCAAACCAAATTCAGCTGTGGTATTGACATATTTATCATTTATTTTCTGAAAAATGGTCACAGGCATCCACTCACCTGTCAGAATCAATTCTTGTGTACCATCTTTATTTAAATCTGCAAAACGTGCATCGGTGAGCATCCCGATATTCACTAATCCTTCAGACCATTCCGCTGTTACGTTCGTAAACTTTCCACCATCGTTTCGCAATAAACAACTTTCTGGCGGCAATGGATATCTTCCCGGACTTACCCTCGCTCCAATAAATAAATCCATATCCCCATCCCCATCAAGGTCAGTTGCAGCAACACATCCTCCACTGGAAAACTGTTTCGGCAAACGGTCTGCTGATTTCGAAAATTCCCCCTTGCCATTATTAAGATAAAGCCTGCTTTGGTATAGGTAATTATTCATCGGTTGTTCATTGCCTCCGCTAATGACGATCAGGTCTTTTGATCCATCACCATCAGCATCGAAGAAGAGCGCAGCAACATCCTCATACAAAGAATCCTTTTCGAAGATGGTTGTTTTTGCCACTGCAAATCCACCTTCATGTTTTTGAAGTAACAGTTTTCCTGCAAAACCTGCGGCGCCTCCAAGATAGACATCATCAAGTCCATCTCCATTTACATCCCCGGCTGCAGATGCCGGACCTTCTTCGGAGTATTTTTGATGTAAAAGAGGTTCGCGTTTGAAATCGATAAATTCATTTTCTTTGTGCATAGCCTCAGGAGGGAGCTTACCTGAAATATCTTCGAAGAATAATTTTTTAGGTTGTAAAGGTTTGTATTTTGAACCCACGGCATTCTTTGATATGTGGTGTACGATATTGATTTCCGGGTTTAAAATAACTTGTACGCTTCTATCAGGCCATATTATTTCTGCAGAAGCGACGGAATCCATTTTACCAATGCCGAAATGCAAAATGGGTTCAACACTTGAGAAAAATCCACGGGTGGGATAATAAACTTGATCCTGGAATTGTCCATCGGCAGTATATATTCGTATGCGGGTACCATAAGAAGTTTTACCTTTTTCATTTTCAAGAACAAATCGGATGAAATTGTTGGCTCGGGACGATTTTCCATCATTCTTTAATACAAATGCAGGCTCATCAATATTATTGACTATGATGTCGAGATAGCCGTCATTATCCAGATCTGCATAAGCAGCCCCATTTGAAAATGCAGGTGTCCCGCTATTCCAGGTTTTAGACTCATCACTGAAATCCATTCCGTTAATGTTCCTGAATAAGTAGGAACGGATCTTTACACTTGGCATTTGTTCTACCCATTTCACCATGCTCACATTTTTGGCGGCATATTCTTTACGCAAAGAATCCATAGCATACCTTGCATAGTCCAAGTTTGTCACATCTCTTTTATATCCATTTGATATGAAAAGATCCTTCCACCCATCATTGTCATAATCGGCAAATAGTGCACTCCAACTCCAATCGGTAGAGGCCGTATTTGACATATACGCGATATCGCTAAAGGTCCCGTTCCCGTTATTTAGTTGTAAGCAATTCTGCACATATTGTGCTCCCAAACCTAACTTGATCATTTGATCAAATTTGTCATAATTCTGAATCATCATCAACATGTTCTGTCTATAATGTTCTCGCGGTAGCATATCAAGCGTAATCAAATCCTGGTATCCGTCATTATTAATATCGGCGAAATCGGAACCCATGGAGGAGAGAGATGAATGCCTGAAAAAGTCAGAGAAATTTTCGGTAAATGTCTTATCTCCATTATTAATGTATAGAAAATCGGGCTTTATGTAATCATTACATACATAAATATCGGGCCTGAGATCATTGTTAAAATCACCGATAACTGCGCTAAGGCCGAAGGCAGAATTCTCTACACCCGCTTTTCGGGTAATGTCTGTAAAATGTTGGCCTGTATTTTCGTAAAGCCTGGCACTGATATAATTGAAATCCTCCGTTTTCCTCATTTCAATTTCGCCTTTGGCACTGTACTCTACTTTAAGATTACTTGCTTCAGTCAGATCCCAGGGGTGATTTACAAGAAACAGGTCGAGATCACCATCTGCATCCATATCAAAAAAGTAAGCCTGAGAAGAATAACTTGCATCAGCAAGGCCATACTCTTCTGCCCTGTCTGTAAACGTCAAATCTCCATTGTTGACATATAATATATTCTTACGGTATTTTGGATCACTTACCATTGATTTACACATATAGATATCAAGTAGCCCATCATTATTTATATCCACCATTGTAACACCCGTTTTGAAACCATATCCTCCTTCAACACCCGCAGTTGCAGTGATATCCCTGAACTTAAAATTTCCTTCATTGAGATACAATTTGTGAAATACCATTCCTCCGCTGAAGTATAAATCTATCAATCCGTCATTATTTATGTCCCCCGCAGCAACTCCACCACCATTATAGAGGTAACCGTACAAATTGATATTCATTTCTTCAGTTTCGGTGATGAAATTTGCAAACGTGATACCCGTGACAGTTGAATCCAGTTGGGTAAACAAGCGCTCCTGATATTTTGCAGAAACGGAATCGTCATTTGATATTGATTGGAGTTTCTGGTCCTTCCTGTTTTCGTTACAGGAAACCAGTAATATCAACGCGGTCAATGTAACCAGATAATTCTTCATAAAAATTTATTAGGCCAGGTCGGCAAAGTGTGGTATTCCGTGCATGCCTGCTGATTGATAATACTTACATCTGTAAAGATATTAGATGGATTTCATACTAAGAATATTCAAATGCTGTGAACATTTCGGGGGATTTCAGTTCATGACCATATCGTAAAAAGGCTATTTCAATTTATCAAGTATAATCTGTCCAATGAAAATGCCTTGTTTGTTTCCTTCCGAGACACCATTCATATAGTGTATCCCTGCATAGAAACGGCTCAGACTAACTTCCCATGCGGCTTCTTGAAATGAGGGGAAGCTTCGTACAGGTTGTCCGAAAAGAACTTCTGTTGAATCTGTAAAAGCATAGTTGTCACCATAGATACTGGCGAGAATGGTAGCAGCAGCAGCAGAAATAGCGCTATGCCCGCTTGTGTATTCCGGAAAAGGAGGCGTCTGAATCAATGGCTTCCAATTGATGTCAATATTCTCCTGAATATAAGTGATCGGACGTACAAGGTTGGTCTTATACTTCTCATACCAACATGAAATGATAGCATCATACATGGCAATAGCAGTATACGTATATGCCTTTGTAGTCTTGAACAAATCGCTGTTATCTTTCTTACTGACTTGGCTGATAATGTTTAACCAATGGCCGGGCGGCGAAATTTTATGTGTTATGGTGACAAGATGGCCGTGATATTCAGAGGTGTTGGGGTTATCATCCCAAAACATTGCGACTTCCCTTTTCTTTTCATCCAACTCTTTAGATTGCTGGTAAACAGCATTTACCATTTTGTAAAAGTCTGAATTCTTTAGCGGATTGTAGGAGGGAGGAGGTGCGGCTGCATAGATACTTGCTCTGTCGATAACTAAAGGTTTTAATTTTGACCAGTTGGGTTCAGTCCCGGACATATAATCCGGCGGTGTCTCAACCCATTCTCCTTGTTTTTTTGTGCTCGTCCAGCGATCCATCGTACGCGTCTCGACATAGTTGTCTTCAATTATCCAAGCAATGATATGATTTGCGATC
>JBDUAU010000171.1:0-3928 GCA_040004485.1 Saprospiraceae bacterium | reverse complement strand
CAGGTCGCGACCTGTCCGTACTCTCAAAAAAATAAAATCCCGAAAATCTTTCTATCTCATTAAAACCGCGACCTGTCCGTACCCCCAAAAAAATAAAATCCAGTAGAACTTTCTATTTTAATTCACTTCTTTCTGCTTTCCTTAAAGTCGTGAACTGTCCGTACCCTCAAAAAAATAAAATTCCTTTAATCCTTATTCCTAATTATCCCTAATGGTTTTGCCCATCTTCTCCGTTTTCTTTGAAAAATCAAATAAAAGAATTCAAAAGGATTTAGGAAAATACTCATCATTATGCCAATTTTCAGGATTTCGCCGAATATAATTGCTTATTCTCAGAAATGCTTTTTCGCTTTTTATGATATGATCATGAAAAGAACGATGCCATGAAAAATTAGGCACATGAGAAAGATCTCCGCTCATTTGCTTTTCAAGTAGTCTAATTTGCTTCGAGGCAGTCATCTTAAATGCTCCTATTATATCGTAAACAGGTTTGATCCTTATAGTGCAAGTCTCAGATAATATTGATTTTGACTTCAATATGTTTGCTCTGTTTATTTCCAGTATGCCATGAATGTGATTTGGCATGACAACAAATTCATGCAGTACAACGTATGGGTAATTTTCCTCCAACCAATACCATTGGGCTAAAACAATTCTTCCAAAGTCATTTAAGTATACTTTTTTGTTCCTTATCTCTCCAAGAAAACAAACATTATTTTTTACGTTTGATGTGAAGTAATAATATCCATCCCGACTATAATCATAGCCCTTTAATCGAACTCGTTTTCTGACTGGTTTCACTCTTGCAAATTAAAGATATTTCTTTTTCGAAATCCATTATTCTATTTTTTTGGGAGTACGAACTCTCCACTAAAACATCATCCATTCCCCAACTTTTATTTTTTTGAAGGTACGGACAGGTCGCGACCTGTCCGTACCTTCAAAAAAATAAAATCCAGTAGAACTTTCTATCTCATTTCTCTCCTTTCCACTTTTCCTAAAATCGCGACCTGTCCGTACCTTCAAAAAAATAAAACTCCGAATATCTTCCTAGCTCATTTCTCTCCGCTTTCCTAAAACCGCAACCTGTGCGTACCCTCAAAAAAATAAACTCCCGAAGGTCTTTCTATCTCAATTCACTACTTTCTGCTTTCCTAAAAGTCGTGAACTGTCTCTACTCTCAAAAAATTAAAATTCCGAAGATCTTTCTATACTAATTCATAGACAAAGAAAATAGAATACTTATTTCTCACCCATATCTCACTACTCTCACACTCTCACTTTTCCTACCCCGGCATACTAGGTCTCACCTCAATCTTACTCGGTAATGTTCTTGGATTTAATTTTAATAAGTCGACTACCATATCTCCGATATCTTCCGGCTGAATCTTCCATCCATCCTTTTCATCGGGAACATGTCCATTAAAATATGTCGCAACAGATCCCGGCATGATGGTCGTCACTTTGATTCCATATTTTCTTAAGTCGAGCATCACAGCCTGTGTAAAACCCACCAGACCGAATTTACTTGCATTATATGCAGCACCATTCGCGAAAAAATTTGTCCCTGCGAGACTGGCCATTGTGATGAGATATCCTTTGCTTGTTTTGAGTGCTTCAACAGTGGCTTTGACTGTATTGAATACGCCGGTGAGATTGGTATCTATGACTTCATTCCATTTTTCGAGTGACATGGATTCAATGGAATCGAAATGACCTACACCGGCATTTGCGATGACGACATCCAGTTGTCCCCAGTTTGTCATAATCTCTTTCACGCATGATTCCTGGCTTTTTCCATCACGAACATCACAAACCAAACCCATCGCATCAACGGCACCCAATTTGATAAGCTTACTTGACTCGGTTCTCGCTTCGGCAGCATTCCGTCCTGTAATCGCTATACGCATCCCTTCGGCTGCCATGCGCTCTGCAATACCCAGGCCGATCCCTTTTGTTCCACCCGTAATCAATGCTGTTTTGTTTTGTAAAGAAGTCATAATCTGAATTTTTATAGAATACAATAATGCAAAATTTAGTTTTTAGTTGTTAGTTGCTGGAAAAAAGATAGGTCAAAAAATGGTTCTTAGTTGTAGGTTTTTAGAATGTAGACATATCAAAGCTTTCCGGTTATTGAGTTTAATTAATGACCAATTCAATTTAACCATTGACCAGTCTACCTTCCAATAACTAATAAACAATCACTTGTCAAATATCCAATACCTTATAGCTCGTTTAACTCCCTTCAACCAAGGACCAGTCCAGTTTCCAATAACCAACAACTAATTCTATTTTGTGCTTAGATGATTCTCAATTCCTTACAGCTTTTCATAAGTGTGCTGTCGATAAGTATTCTTCATGCCATTCTTCCTAATCATTGGTTGCCCGTGGTCGCTATATCAAGACAGATGGGATGGACAGCAAGGAAAACCGCAAGTATCACAATGCTTGCTGCCCTGGCCCATTCACTTAGCACAGTGATCATTGGAATTCTCCTTGCGCTTGGCGGAATGACTTTGAGTGGGTGGTTGCCTTATTTCCGTTTTATTGCAGCAGGCATATTGATCCTTCTGGGGATCTTGTTTGTATGGCGGCATCAGCATCATATGCATTTTCATCTTCGCGAATTGAAAGTAGAAGCCCACCCACAGATGGGTTATATTCTTGGTTCGCTTTTGCTGGCTATGTTTTTGTCACCGTGTCTTGAAGTAGGTGCACTTTTTTTGGTGGCAGGAACGGAAGGAATGCGTACTACATTGATTATAGCTGCCATCTATACGGTCACATCTGCATTGGGCATGACCTTATTTGCCTGGCTTGCGCTGCAGGGCCTGAAGCGTTTTGACTGGCATAAGCTGGAGCATAGATCGGGATTGATTTCCGGGATTATTTTGATTGCGACGGGGGTGATGTTCGTTATTTTTCAATAAAAAGTGTGTCCAAAAATGGCCAGGAAAGTGTTGAAAATGGTCAGATTGGTGCATCAAAAACCTACTCCAAAGAGCAGAATATCAGCTAGTTAGGACCTCGTGGCACGAGTACTGGTGGCACGAGTACTGGTGGCACCACTAGTTGTATAGAACATTTCAGCACCTTTCTTTATTATATAGGTATGATTCCATCCAGAACAATAGCTCTTTTGCCTGCATTTTTCATGGTCCTCTCCGGATCGAAATGCCAGACAACGGTATCCGATAAAGTGATCAGCAAAATCGGATTCGACTTCGCTGCTGTGGACGAAAAAGGTCTGATCAATAGCGAGACATCCATTGACTATGAATTCTGTATCCCTATGGATGATACCATGATGGCTAAAATAAAAGCGATAGAACCTGATGTGCAGACACCTCGTTTAGCAAAAGGTCGCATTGCCTGTTCGCAGGAGGAATGGCTTTGCATCGTCACGACGCACGACACAAAATGGAAGGAGAAATTGTACACAATAGCATCGCTTCCTTTTGTGCAGCGAATTGTTCAGACGGATTACGAATAGTCCGGCTTATCGCTTATATTCATCCTTGTAATTAAACAGGAGATGAAGAAGTATTTCACATTTGCATTTATTCTGAAATTGGTGGTGGCTGTCATTTTGCTCCAGACCCTCTTCTTTAAATTTACCGGTGCTGCTGAGAGCAAATATATATTTGAAACCATAGGCATGGAACCCTGGGGAAGAATTGGTTCGGGTATTGTTGAATTGATTGCAGCTATTCTGATCCTGATGCCACGCTCATCCTGGATAGGAGCTATACTTGCTTTAGGAACTGTATCCGGCGCTATTTTTTTTCATCTCACGAAGCTTGGGATCGTGGTCATGGATGATGGGGGATTGCTTTTTATTCTGGCGTGTGTTGTTTTTGTTTTCAGCCTGATTATTCTTTGGATTGAAAGACAAAAAGTACCGGTACTGAATAAGGTATTTTTGACA
>JBDUAU010000173.1:0-3943 GCA_040004485.1 Saprospiraceae bacterium | reverse complement strand
ACATTGTCCGCTATGTGGTCCCGGAGGTTCACACCGCTTTGTCCAGGTGCCGCCGGTGATTTCCTGCCAGCCTGGTATTTCTCCTCCCACAAGTGCTTGTTCACAACCGGGATTCTGGACTTTATTTTGAGCGGTTGCAATTGATGCCATACTGAAGGCCATCATCAGAAGTATAAATTTTAAATTCATCGTAACAGAGATTTGCAGATCAGGAACACTTTGATCTACATGGTAAACCATTCTTTTGGAGCATGGTTCAAATCGGATCCTCCAATTGTCTGCTTATTTAAATTCCTTTCGTGCAGGTGGTTCGTGACCCGGCAATCTGCATATCAGGTTGCCGGGTTTTCTTTTCGTTTTTTTCTAATTAGAAATTTTAAATGTCGTCTTTCTTCGGTAGCAGTAAATGAATTTGGTGAGGGAATCTCCTAAATTCCTCAGCAACAAGATTTGGCTATACCTTATTTGCAGAAGGACATTTACTTACCTCTGTCCAGCAAAACCTGCTCTATTTCTTCCAAAGAAGATCCTTTTGCTTTTAACAGGATTAAAAAATGATACAACAAATCGGCTGCTTCGTTTTTGAACAGATCGGCATTGTTGTCTTTGGCTTCAATGATTAATTCCACAGCTTCTTCACCTAGCTTTTGAGCCACCTTATTGATACCTCGTTTGTATAGTTTGTTCGTGTAAGAATTTGCATCATTATTTTCAATCCGCTGATGTATAGTTTGTTCTAACCGGTACAAAAATCCTTTTGAAGTTTGGGTATTGAAACACGAAACAGCACCCGTATGGCAAGTAGGTCCGTCTGCTCTTGCCAGGATCAACAACGTATCGTGATCACAATCCAAATGAATAGCATCAACATAAAGAAAATGACCGGAGGTTTCACCTTTTGTCCACAACCTGTTTTTGCTTCTGCTAAAGAATGTAATTTTTTTATCCGAAAGCGTTTTGTAGTAGGCTTCTTCATTCATATACCCCAACATCAGAACTTGCAGACTGATGACATCTTGAACTACGACTGGTATCAGTCCATTTGCTTTATTAAAATCAGGAATCATAATCGAACAGGGATATTATGGGTTTGTAAAAATTGTTTGAGTTCATGTATCGGAATTTGCCCAAAGTGAAAAACACTTGCTGCTAAAGCTCCTGTAGCCTGAGTCTGCGTAAAAACATCTAAAAAATGTTCTTTCGTGCCCGCACCGCCCGAAGCTATTAAAGGCACAGAAACTTTTTTAGAAATCTCCCGTGTAATATCCAATTCAAATCCATTCCGGGTTCCATCACTATTCATTGATGTCAATAAGATTTCTCCTGCGCCTAATGTCGTTCCTTTTATGGCCCACACAATAGCTTTTAAGTCCGTTGCTATTTTTCCTCCACTTCGGAAAACCATCCAATCGTTACCTATCAATTTTGTATCAATAGCCAATACGACACATTGGCTTCCGAACGAATTGGCAATTTCTGCAATCAGCTCAGGTTGTAAAATGGCAGAAGAATTTATACTTATTTTGTCGGCTCCGGAATCAACTATGGCTTTGGCATCCTCCAGGCTGTTTATCCCGCCTCCGACCGTAAACGGAATATTAATTTCAGATGCAATACGGGCCACTAACTTCGTAAGTGTCTTACGCTTTTCAAGAGTGGCGGTAATGTCAAGAAATACCAACTCATCTGCACCTTCATCCACATATCGCTTTGCTAGTTCCACAGGATCACCTGCATCTCTGATGTTTTCAAAATTGATTCCTTTGACGGTTCGACCTTCCTTTACATCCAGGCAGGGTATAATTCTTTTCTTTAGCATAATTCACCCAATTCTTTAAGGCTAATGGTTCCTTCATAAATTGCTTTTCCGATAATGGCTCCTTCACAACCCAGATCTTGTAATGTTGTGATGTCTTCAATGGTTGTAATTCCGCCACTTGCTATCAACCACATTTTTGTTTTGGTTATGATTTCTTTATACAACTCAAAAGATGGTCCCGACAGCATTCCGTCTTTATCTATATCGGTGACAATACTGTATTTAACTCCTTTCGCTTCATATTCCTGCATAAAGGAAATGATATCCAGGTCACTCTGCTCAAGCCATCCATGGATAGCAATTTTCCGGCTTTTGCAATCTGCTCCTAAAATAATTTTGTCCGCTCCATACTTTTGCAGCAATTCAAACATCAAAGCCGGATTTTGAACTGCAATGCTTCCTACCGTAATTTGTTTCGCTCCCGATTCAAGAGCCATTTTTATATCTGCTTCAGATTGAATACCTCCTCCGAAATCAATATTCAGATTGGTTTTTGATGCAATACTTTCCAACGTTTTGTGATTTGCCACTTGCCTGGCTTTCGCTCCATCCAAATCCACCAGATGCAAATATCGGATCCCGGCACCCTCCATCATTAGGGCTACTTCCAACGGGTTTTCGTTGTATATCTTTTGCGTTGCATAATCTCCTTTAGTAAGGCGTACACATTTTCCGTCTATAATATCTAGGGCAGGAATAATTCTCATACATTCAAAAAATTGAGTAGAATTTGCAATCCGGTTTGTGCCGATTTTTCGGGGTGAAATTGTGTTGCGTAAAAATTGTCTTTCTGCATAGCCGCACTGAAAGGCAGGATATAATCGGTGATGGCGATGGTTTCTTCACTGATCCCGGCATAGTAGGCGTGTACAAAATAACAATCACTTTCAGGTTGGATGTTTTCAAACAATTTACCTTTCACTGAAATGAAATTATTCCAGCCGGTATGTGGCACAAGGTCTTTGGGCGGAAATCGCATTACTTTAGTTTTGAAAATGCCCAATGCTTCAGTGTCGCTCTCTTCGGAATGTTCGCATAATAGCTGCATGCCCAAACAGATACCCAGGACAGGTTGGGTGAGTGATTTTATAACTTTATCCAGACCTTTTTCTTTAAGGTATTTCATTGCCGAACCAGCTTCTCCCACACCAGGAAAAATAACTTTCGCAGCTGATTTAAGTACAAAGGCATCGTCTGTTACGACCGTCTCATAACCTAATCGGTTTATGGCATTTTCTACTGAAGCCACATTACCGGCGTTGTATTTCAATATGGCGATCATAGTATTCCTTTTGTACTGGGTATGCTATGATTATCTGTTTTGGCCACGGCCATTTTTATGGCCTTTGCAAAAGCTTTAAAAACAGCTTCTATTTTGTGATGCTCATTTTCTCCTTCAGCTTTGATGTTGAGGTTACAGCGTGCCTGGTCGCAAAAGGATTTGAAAAAATGAAAAAACATTTCTGTGGGTACATCACCTATTTTTTCTCTATTAAATGCTACGTCCCAAACCAACCAGGGCCGACCTCCAAAGTCTATTGCCACTTGTGCCAGGCAGTCATCCATGGGTAAAAGGAAACCGTAACGCTCAATTCCTTTTTTATTTTCCAACGTCAGCGAAAAAGCATCCCCCAAGGCAATGGCCGCATCTTCTATCGTGTGGTGTTCATCAATTTCCAAATCACCTTTGATTTGAATCTTCAGATCAATATTTCCATGTTTGGAAATCTGTTCCAGCATGTGGTTAAAAAATGGCAAACCTGTGTCAATAGAGGATTGTCCGCTTCCGTCTAAATTTACTTCAATCTGAATATCGGTTTCCCGTGTTTTTCTGTTCACTATTCCAATTCTGGGAATGGATTTCAGGTGCAGGTAAATTTCATTCCAGTCGGTCGTAGTCAATGTAGCGTTTACGGATTTGTCTTCATGAATGAATATAGATTTTGTCCCTAAATTTTCAGCTAATTGTACATCGGTTTTTCTATCCCCGATGACATAGGAGTTTTCCAAATCGTAGTTTCCATGGATGTATTTATTCAGCATAGCTGTTCCGGGTTTGCGTGTAGGCTTATTTTCGTGCTCAAATGACGGATCTATGAAAATATCAACGAATTGTACCCCTTC
>JBDUAU010000191.1:0-3946 GCA_040004485.1 Saprospiraceae bacterium | reverse complement strand
CCTGCTTGTTTTTAAGATACTGAACATACACGATCATAGCCAACAGGTAAAAAAGCGTGTACAGCAAATCTTTTCGTTCTGAGATCCATACGACTGATTCCACATGCATCGGATGAATACCAAATAACAAAGCCACCGAAGCACTCACCCATTTATTTCCAGATGATAATTGAAAGATGAACCAGAAAACAAGGGTTGTATTGATCAGGTGAAGAAATATACTCGTCAGATGATAACTCCAGGGTGTCAGTTCAGCGAATTGATAATTAAGTGCAAGACTAAGGATCGTAAGTGGATGATAATTGGATACAACCGGGGTAGAAAAAATAGCTTTTATGCCTGCGAAACTCAAATCTTTCAGCAAAGGATTACTTGTCACATAGAGAATGTCATCCCAATTTGTGAATCCATTACGAAGAACAGGTATAAAGACCAGGAAAATTAATGCCAGGACAGGAATCAGGTATTTTATATAACCCTTAGTCCCGGATTGAGTTACTGAAGCCGTCTTTTTAAGAGTGGAAGGTTTCCCTTTAGATTTTTTTCGTTGTTCTGCCATAGTGGTTATGTGCTCAAAAATAACAGAAATCGGCAATCCTGTTGATTCTGGCTCTGCAATGGAAAACTGAAGATACTATCACAGGCCTTGGATTGCTTACTTTTGCAAGATCAAGTAGACTCTAGTCGTACGTTATGAAACCTAACAACCATTTAATAGCGCCTTCCATACTTTCAGCCGATTTTGGAAATATCTATGGGGCCGTGGACATGATCAATGAAAGTGAGGCAGACTGGTTCCACATTGATGTTATGGATGGGATGTTTGTCCCCAATATTAGTTTTGGATTCCCGGTGATGGAAGCTGTGAAGAGAAGAGCTAAAAAACCGATGGATGTGCATCTCATGATTGAGAAACCGGAGCGGTATATAGAGAGGTTCAGAGATGCAGGTGCTCATGTGATTACAGTCCACTATGAAGCATGTCCCCATTTACATCGTGTCATCCAACAGATAAAGGAAAGCGGCGCACTTGCAGGTGTGGCCATTAATCCACATACACCAGTCACTCATCTTGTGGATATTCTTGAAGACGTGGATCTCATCCTGGTCATGTCAGTCAATCCCGGATTCGGAGGACAAAAATTTATCTACCAGGCGATTCCGAAAGTGACACACCTCAAACAATTACTCATGGAAAGGAATTTGTCTCCTTACATCGAAGTAGATGGCGGTATTGGCCTTCAGAATGCTGAGCGTGTTTTGCAGGCAGGTGCCAACGTACTTGTTGCAGGAAATGCTGTACTAGGTGCAGACAATCCTCATACGGTGATTTCCAGCCTTAAAGCTATTGGCAGTGGTAGTTTGAAAAATATTCAGGCTTGAGGTTCGTTCGGATGTTGATGAAACTTTATATCCTGCTTGGTTTAAGCTTCTTTGCCTGCAATTTATTCGGTCAGCGTACTATTACTATTCATGGCACTCTCCAGGATCTGCAGAACAATGAGCCCATTGAATTGGTCAGTGTCTATGCAAATGAATTCTCTATTGAGACTACCACATCCCCGGAAGGAAAATATGAATTGACAATACCGGCTGGCAAAGCAACCACTATTCAATTCAGACGCACAGGATACAAAGCTGCAAATTATCAACTACCCGTTTTGGCAGAAGGATCGAGATATGAACTCAACGTCAGTCTTGCACCAGTAGAATCAAATCTTGAAGTGATCATCACTGCTGATCGTGTGGAAGATGCAGGCATGGTGAGGGAAAAAGTTGACGCATTAAAATTATTACCCAGCACTACAGGCAACCTTGAATCTATACTGCCACATATTGCATTGGGAACAAGTAGTGGTACAGGCGGAGAGCTCACTTCACAATACAATGTACGTGGAGGAAACTACGATGAGAACCTGGTCTATGTCAATGATTTTGAAATCTACAGACCACTGCTTGTGCGTACCGGGAACCAGGAGGGATTAAGTCTTCCCAATATTGATCTTATCAGAGATCTTAGTTTTTCATCCGGAAGTTTTGAAGCGAAATATGGAGATAAGATGTCTTCTGTGCTTGATGTGCGATATAAATTGCCGGATAGTTTAAGAGCATCGTTTTCTGCAAGTTTACTTGGTGCCACGGGTCACATAGAAGGGAGTTTGCCCTTAGGAAAAGATTCTTACAGACGTTGGCGATATTTGGTAGGTATTCGTTACAAAACAAATAAATATCTTCTGGGATCGCTGGATTTGAAAGGTGAATACAGTCCTTCATTTGCAGATTATCAGGTTTATACAACGTATGATCTGTCAAAAGACTGGCAGATCGCTTTAATGGCAAATCTGAATAAAAACAGATATGATTTTATTCCGGAAAGCAGTGTCACAGCGGCAGGGCTTATAAACTTTGCATTGCAGTTGTCTACAGAATTTGAAGGCGCAGAAAGTGATTTGTTTATCAATGGGATGACAGGTGTTTCACTTTCATTTGTACCTGATCGGAAACGAAACCCTCTCTTTCTAAAATTTTTAATGTCGGGTTATAAAAGCCTGGAGCGTGAGAATCTTGACATCATCGGTTCATACAGATTAAGCCAGATTGAAACAAGCCTGAATAATCCGGATGCAGGTGAAGAGCTTGCATTGCTCGGTAGTGGTATTCAACAATCCTATAGCCGCAATCTTCTGCAGACTAATATTGTGAATGCTGAAATCAAAGGCGGAATAGAATTACAATCTTCACATAGCAAATCAAATTTTATTCAGGCCGGTTTAAAACTCGGATATGAAGATGTCACAGATCGTATTCATGAATGGGAAAGGCTTGACTCCGCAGGTTATTCACTTCCCCTTGATCCCGATGTGTTGGATTTGCAATATTCTTTAAACTCCAGCAGAGCTCTCCAGTCTTTGCGATATTCAGGTTATGTACAGAATACATTTACTAAGCAATATTCAAAACAAAGAGAGATCAGGATTACCGGTGGCATTCGTGGTCAATACTGGGATGTCAATCAGGAATTTTTAATCAGTCCGAGGTTTCAATTTACATGGACACCAAGTGCAGGAAAGGGATTTAAATTAGCTACAGGTTGGTATATGCAACCAGGTTTTTATAAAGAATTGCGACGTCCTGATGGATCTGTCAATAAAGATCTCAAAGCGCAGAAATCATTCCAGGTTCTTGCGGGTTATTCAGCAGACTTTGGGCCAGCGTCAAGGAATGGCCGTAAGTATAAATTCATCATGGAGGCGTATTACAAATCACTTTGGGACCTGGTCTCTTATGAAGTGGATAATGTCCGTATTCGATATGCAGGTGAAAATAATTCGACAGGTTATCTGGCAGGTCTGGATATGCGGATCAACGGTGAGCTTGTGCCCGGTGCAGAGTCATGGATCAATCTTTCATTCCTGAGAGCGAGAGAAAGATTGGATGGAGTTCAGCATTTGAAAAGAGATGTCGGCGAAGCTGAAGGATCGCCTGTTTCTGATGTCCCAAGACCTACAGATCAGTTCATGACACTCAATGTTTTTTTCCAGGACTATCTTCCGGATAATGAAAATTTCCGTGTACATGTCGCAACTTCTATTGGTACAGGACTTCCTTTCGGAATTAAGGATAACAACATCATTTACCGGAATACATATCGGTACAAGCCATACCATAGAGTCGATATTGGATTTTCAACCCGATTATGGACTCGTGCTTGGAAAAAAGACAAACCTCATAGTTTTCTGGCTATCACCAGGGATAGTTGGGTCAGCCTTGAGATTTTCAACCTGCTTCAGGTCAGGAATGAAGCCAGCAGGACCTGGGTGAAGACGATCTTCAAGTCCCAATACGCTATTCCAAATTATCTCAGTTCCAGAAGGCTGAATCTGAAGTTGCGGTGTGAATTTTAAAGTCTTTTCTTATCTTTGCCGTCCGTTAAAAACCGGTCATC
>JBDUAU010000705.1:0-3946 GCA_040004485.1 Saprospiraceae bacterium | reverse complement strand
TTTCAACGATCAATTTTTTAGCATTGCTATCATTTACAGGCGGACGTCTCGTCCATAAGATTACAGTGTTGGCTGTCGGGTCGCCTGATGCTACACCCTGTGGAAAAAGATCACGTCGCTCAATGGCAAGTGATGGAAGCTTGTTAGCCAAACCTTTTTTTGTTGCTATGGCGAAGCCAATGAAGAAGGAGGATTGTACGAACTTACGTCGGGTTAAATTCATAAGAGTTCAGTAGTTAAATAGGGTGTAATGATCATAAAATTGTAATAATGATTTTCATCACCCACTTTTTTACTCTGCTAAACCCCAAAATATTGATTATTCTCCGTTTGAATTCGAATGCTTTTCATTTTTCTACGAACCAGGATTTTCCATTGTCCAAACGAATTAATAAATCGGTGAAGTAAGATCCGATTTCAATTAAGTTGTCTATGGTTAAGTCTACAAATGAAGAAAGAACAACTCATTGGAGTGTCCAGTTGGGCTTCGTCCGTAATCATGAACGAGTCTTACATTATGCCCTGACGATTGCTTTAAGGTCTGCAGCATTACCCATGTGTTGAGTTGTTGTCTATACGCAATACTTGTCAATTAGCTTTTGTTCCTCTCCATTTGTTTTTGCTCGTTTGGCAATAAACTTTAAAACTGGAAACAGAATTGTAAATAATCCAGGGAGGTTCATATCACTCATACAAACTATGATGGCAGTATGCTTAATACTTTTTGGAATTGTATTTTTATCGGTAAGGCCATCACTGGCTAATCCGTAAATTATTCTTAGCGAATTTTCAAATCCTGTGTGTCCGGGACTTAACCTTACATTGAATTTTATTTCTTTCTCTGTCGGATTGAAAAAACCATGCAATGTCATTGGTGCAACCGTATGAGATTCCCCCGGCTTTAATATTATTGAATTATTCTTTCTTTGCCCTGCCAATAAATGAAAGGGCAACAACAAGAAAGAAAAACTTCTTCATCATTTTTCGTTTAATGTTTTTAAGTTGATCTGTATATTTTCTAAGTTCTTTTCAATGGACGCTTACGATCAGGGCTGCACGCCGTGGCGTTTCAGATTTTCTTCTACAAAAGAATAACAAAATCTGTTTCAAGGTAATTATGAACTATGAATTCAAAGGAATCCGCCATGGAGCCGATGTTATGCCACGTGCACTTTCTGCTGGGCAATTTCTCTTAGGTTGTTGGGGCACATATCAAATCCATTCTCCCAGGCTAAGCCTCCTCCGATTCAATAGCTACTTTTATAAAAAAATCCGGTTTCAAAAGATCTTTACTGATCCCTTTATTCAATACGGGTTTACCATTGACAATCCCTTCAAAGCCATCTTCAAATCGAAGCCCAATCTGGTAATCATCCAAAACTTTTTATTCTTTTACTACATTCATATTAGTGGAAATGAGATGGATTATAATCAATAAAATACATTTTGATTAAGATAATGTAATATGTATTAAATTCCTATTATCCGCCATTGTGGAGCCTATATTATATGAGATTTTTTCACTTTAAAGTCTGTCTCAACTTAATTTTAAATTGAAGCTCGCCATCCAGACCTTCTTCAACAATCTTTTGGAGTGTTGAGATACGCACCTCCCTTACATCATTCTCAATCTTTGAAATATTGCCTTTATTGGTACCACATCGATCAGCGAGTTCTTCTTGTGTCATGCCCTTTTTCAATCTGGCTTGTTGAAGGAGAACACCAATCTTAAATAGCTCATATCCTTTATCCAATTTGTCCCGTTTTGGAGTGCCCTTCTTACCATATCGTTCTTCTACAAATTGGTCTATACTTTTTAAATTACTTTTCTTGCTCATATTGTTTCTTTATCCTTAATGCCTTATCAATTTCTGATTTTGGAGTTCGTTGGGTCTTCTTCTGGTATCCATTGGCTAATACAACAAGTTGACCTTCATCAAAGAAGCAAAAGATCCTGAAGATGTCACTTCCTTGCTGAATACGCATTTCATAGAGTCCATTAGTATCCTCCAGGTGTTTAAGATATTCTTCTGGAACTTGTTGTAAGTGTTCAATAATCCAGATAGTCCAAATGATCTTATCCCTCACTTTCAGTCGCTGTCTATCATAGAAGTCACTGAAGTAAGTCTTGTAGGCGAAGACCGTCCTTACCTTCAACTGGTGCATTGAAGTAAAGATAGGGGTAGTTGTCTTAATATGCAACTATAATTTTCTAAACTTACATTGGGATGGGAAGAAACCTGTGAGTGAAAACTCTCATTTAACACCTAAATATTCGCACCTCTATGCATTGATTTTTCCCACTACCTATTGATTTTCCTGGGTCGTGATGCCAGATTTCAATGAGGCAGTCTAGCAGACAGATGCTGCAGTTTATACAGGTACTGTTCCGGGGAGGTATGGACTGATATCTGGGCTGGCACCTGAATGTCTACAGTGGCGGCACATTCATTCTGATTGAATTTGATACAAATACGGCAATCCGACATGGCTACATTATCCGGTTCCGATAGTAAAGTTTATCGCTCAACATTTTAAAAGGCATTTCGAATCTTCTTCTTTGATTGAGCGGTAGCCGAAATCAATAAGTCATAATCTTTGACGGTCGCTGAGCGGGAGTAAAAACGATACGTCACATGGTTGCATCATTTCGTTTCGACTACCGCTCAACGACCGATGGTGAATTCCGAAATTATGTTTCGGCTAACGCTCAACATCAATTGACGCCTCTGTGAACTGATGATCGCGATGTGCCAGCATAAGCAGACTGGGCAATACAATCAGTAATAACGGCAGGGCAATTAAAAATCCTCCAATAACTGCAATCGCAAGGGGCTGATGCAATTGTGCGCCAGTTCCAATGCCTAACGCAATGGGCAATAAGGCAACAATGGCTCCGAATGCTGTCATGAGGTTTGGTCGCAAGCGGATGGAAATCGCTTCGATCACTGCTTTCCTCACCATGCCCCACTCTTCCAATGATTTCCTGAATTGCATAATTGTAAAAATGGCATTTTCACCGATGATCCCCACAATCATAATTAATCCGGTATAGCTTCCTACATTCAATGGAGTACCTGTTATATACAATCCAAGATAACTTCCACTAATGCCCAAAACGGCCACAATTAAAATAATGAACGCAATCTTGAAATCGCGGAACAGGAATAAGATTAATACAAAAACCAATAAGCTGCTCGTCACTAAAATCATTAATAATTCCAGAAAAGAATTTTGCTGATCGGCATAAGCTCCGCCATACACAATTGAATATCCCGCAGGCATTGCCATTTTACCAGCCACTTCTTTTTTTATATCCTTCATTACACTGCCAAGGTCACGATTATCCAATCGCGCCGTCACAACTCCCATCGATTGTAAATCCTCACGTTGAATTTCTGCATCGCCCGAATTGAGTTGTATATCCGCTAAATCAGTAATCGGCTTCAATTTCCCATCAGGTAAAAAAAGTTGCATACGCTTAATGTCCTCTAAGCTCAATTTTCGATTTCCCGGATACACCATTCGTAAGGTTGAAAATTGCTGGCTTTCGAAAACACTACCTACCTCATTACCTTCTAATGCAGTTTGCAATTGATATTGAAGGTTAGCCGGTGTAATTCCAAATTGAGCGAGGGCGACTTCTTTTGGCTGAATCGAAATTGAAGGACCTGCTATTACAATTCCATCAAATACATCTGCAGTTCCCTTTACACTTGATACCAAATCTGAAACCTGCCTGGAGAGTTCCTGCAATTTTTTCTGATCCGGTCCGAATATCTTAACCTCCACGGGTTGAACGGAAGTCATCAAATCACCAAGCATATCACCGATCACCTGGCCAAAATCGACACGCAATGCAGGCTGTGTTGCTTCTACCTGGCTACGGATCTCATCGATGACCTCGTTAGTAGATTTATGGTGTTTCTTTTTTAATTGAACCAGG
>JBDUAU010000450.1:0-3947 GCA_040004485.1 Saprospiraceae bacterium | reverse complement strand
CGGGGAAAATTACGTTGCATCCCTTCGACAAGCTCAGGGACCGGGGAAAATTACGCTGCTTCCCTTCTACAAGCTCAGGGACCGTGGAAAATTACGTTGCCTCATTTCGACAAGCTCAGGGACCGGGGAAAATTACGCTGCTTCCCTTCTACAAGCTCAGGGACCGTGGAAAATTACATTGCTTCATTTCGACAAGCTCAGGGACCGATAAGGTTCGATTCTCCTTCGAGAAGCTCAGGGACCGGAAAATTTTATTTATCACTGCGACTAACTCAAGGGCCGTATACAGAATAGAAATGTATAGATGGGTGAAAGAGATTTTTGTACTCCCAACTACTTGGTATTATATTATTATTTCCTCGCACCATGATGCCCGGATGCACACGCATTCTTCACCTGTACGGATTTCCCATCACACTCATTATCTCACCTATCGACTTTCCACTCCGCAATAATTCCTTAAGCCGGTAATGATAAGATTTCCCACCCTCGTGGCCTCGGCCATCGATCTTACCAAGATCGGCCGACATATTGTCCATCCAGACTTCAAACATGGAGAACCAATCCCGGCATTTCTGTTCATCACCTGTTTCCCAAAATTCACTTTCGTCCATTAATTCGAATTTTGAAAAATAGGTACCCGACAAATGACGAAGTAGATGGATCAACCTCATATGCCCTTCTGGGCCGGCATATTGAATGATCGGATTAAGTGTGATTTCTTCTTCGGCAACAGGCAACTCATAACGCATGCTGCGTGGATTGAAAAGTGCATCAGGTTCGGCCAGGCGGCCATCCGGAAGAAACGTGAGATAGATTTCCTGAGCTCCCGGTGGATAAAACGAAATCCCTTTGAGCGGAAGTTCGCTAGTAGAAGGAAAAAACTGCCAGGGCCACCGAAGATCATCACAAATATCTGTGACTTCAAGTGTAAAAGCAGAAAGTAATGCGACATCCCGGAGTGTGCCGGAATAAAAAATGGAGAGTCCCATATCAACTGATGGTTTAAAAGGTGAAGTAAAATTGTTTTCACCATTAAATTACAAACCATTTTAATATGGTGCAAGAATATTTTTATAAATTTCAAATAGTAGTGCCTGTAATATTAATGCGCACTTCGTTTTGATGCAGCATACTATTCCGGACTTCACCTCAACATACTTTCAATCTCCATCCCCAAAAACTCCGCCTCAGGAATTCCGGATGGCCCTATCAATAATACTTTGTCAGGATTAAATTGCTTTCGAAATGCTTCCATTCCGGAAGTCATACCCGATGCGGCAGTTTTGACTTCAAGTCCAATTACTTTTCCATTTCCTTTGATGACAAAATCAACTTCATCATTTCTGTTTCGCCAATAAAATAGTTGATGACCATGCGCAAGACATTCGTTGATGAGATGTGCACCTATTGCAGACTCTACCCATCTGCCCCATCGTGCTGGATTTTGCCTTACTTCTTTGAAACCTGAAGGTGCAAGCGCGGACATCAATGCCATATTTTGTACATTGAATTTAGGACTTGCCGCTCGTTGCCTGATTACATCAGGACTATATTTTCCCAAACCTGAAAGTAATCCAGCCTGATCAAGAAGCTTGAGATAATGCGAGAGCGTAGTTGTATTTCCTGCATCTTGCATTTGACCGATGATCTTATTCAGCGATAAGATTTGTCCTGAATAAGTACAACCAAAATCAAAAAATTGACGGATCAATGCAGGCTTATCCACCCTGGTAAGCATAAGTATATCGCGGGAAATGCTGGATTCAATAATCGATGTCAGCATATAAGCTTTCCATCTTGTTTCATCATTCCTTAAATCAGCAGCACCGGGGTAACCTCCAAACCAAATGTACTCCTCAACGTTCATTCCATGCAGTTCATTCATTTCACTGAAGCTCCAATGTGGCACATAGATCGCTTCAAATCTTCCGGTAAGCGATTCGGTCAATCCCTGCTGTAAAAGCAGCCTGGAGGATCCAAGGAGAATTACTTTTATGTCATTTCCATTGGCTGAATCTTTATCCCATTCAAGTTTCACCTGCTCACTCCAATTATGAATCTTTTGGATTTCATCTAATACAAGAATAGCTTTCCCTGATGTTGTGGACTTATCTTTTAGTCTTGCTGCCTCCCATTGCTGGGTGAAGGAAATTTTGTGGCTTCAAGAAGTTGTTTAACTATTGTTGTCTTACCCACCTGTCTCGGCCCATAGAGAACATTTATAAACCTACGAGGTTCATTTTCAATACGTTGTCGTAAAATATCAAAAGCTTTCTTTTCATTTTTACAAATTACTCAATATGTTAAGTAATTTTACTCAATATATTGAGTAATTTGTAAAAATCCTTGAATTACCGCATGGTTTTCCAAATGCAGATAAGATTATTTAGAGAATCACTTTATGTAAAATGAAATTCAATTCTTCATTTTGATTTGGAGGGGATACCAGTTCATTCTTGATTTGTTCCCGAATTACGTATATTCGGGTTCTCCACCCTCTATTTATCGCCTCATTCTCGCAACATATGTTAATTTTGATAGATGCGTTCGATTCTATTTATTATTCTTTTAGGCTGGATAGGAGTGAGTTTTGGCCAGGGAAATGGCTTCACCTTTTCCTATACAGGCCCTACTCAGATCGTTGTGGGCACACAATGTACAGCTCCACTCAATTGGGGAGCTCCGTCTACACCCACAGTCACCAGTAATATCCCCGGAGGCATGATCGTCTCCTTCGGCGTGTATTCCATCAGTGGCGGCTACAATATCAACGATCAGGTACATGCAGGAAACACTGTCACCGTATTCTACCAGGCTGTTGATAATTTTGGTAATAATGCTTTATTCGGTTTCTCCATTGCATTCGTTGATCATGTTCCTCCGGTTTTTGATCCGCTGTCACTACCTCCTAATATCACGCTGAATTGTTCGAACAATCTTCCTCCTCCTGCAAATGTTGAAGCAACTGACAATTGTGGCGGCGTAGATCCCCCACTCACCATCACCTATACCCAAATTGGAAATGTTCCTGTATGCGGAGGTGGGGTCATACAACGTAAATGGGTGGCTGATGATGATCTTGGTAACACCGCAGTATTTGTTCAATTGATCACCATTCTGCCGGATATAATTGCCCCAGTCATTACCAATAATCTGCAAAATGGATCATCACCCTGCGCCACAGCTATGACACAGTATGCGTCATGGCTGCAGACTCAACGAGCTGCCTTCACAGCAACAGACAATGGATGCGGCGTGATGTCAAAAACGGACAACGCACCACCTGCTTCTCAAATCACTTCATTCTGTGGCGTCATCACTGTCACTTTTACAGCAAAAGATAATTGCAACAATACAAGCACCGTCGTCAAAACATTCACAGTCACAAATAATGTGGCCCCCATCATCACTACACCTGCTACCGGTGCCAGTGGCAATTGCAGTCAGGCGAATATCAATCAGATATTTAATAACTGGATCAGCAATCATGGTGGCGCAGCTGCAACGGATGATTGCAGTTCCATATTTTGGTCAACCTTACCGGCTTCTCCTTCAATTCATGATACATGCGATGCTGCAATAGTTGTGACATTCGTTGCCGGGGATGGATGCGGAAATTCCGCTACGACGACTGCAAGCTTTACATTGACAGATGATACAGGACCTGCGATCACAGTGCAACCATCAACTTCTATACTCAATTGCAATTCGTCTGTTATTGATTCACTTTTGATGGACTGGCTTGTAGATGCAGGTCATTCTGAAGCGCATGATCTGTGTACTGCAGATGCAGAGCTTGGATTAATCTACAGAGTAGGCGGCAATGATCTGACGCTACAAGAAGTTTTGGATGCATGGCAGGATTCACTGGCCAGTGGATGTCATGACAATGTGATCATCAATGGTGTCGGCTATGACGCCTGGGCGACCAACGTCATTCCCAA
>JBDUAU010000589.1:0-3948 GCA_040004485.1 Saprospiraceae bacterium | reverse complement strand
AAAGAAATGGCCTGCAACCATA
This sequence comes from Saprospiraceae bacterium, assembly GCA_040004485.1. Classification (GTDB taxonomy): domain Bacteria; phylum Bacteroidota; class Bacteroidia; order Chitinophagales; family Saprospiraceae; genus Opimibacter. The sequence goes on along the minus strand of JBDUAU010000589.1, from coordinate 3,926 downwards.
AGACTAATGGTGGTTTGGTATTGTAAGCAGCCTGAAGAGGCACCCACCAATGATGCCCCTGACTCATATCCAGTGAAGCGTTGGCATATACAGCCTCATCCCAGATGTAAATTGCCGGACTACCTAATAAATAAAACGCAGGAACCGAACAGATCAGAATAGTGATATAATCCCATCGACACAAATCAATTTTCGGAATTAATAATTTCATATTCATAATGAAGTAAAGAAAATAAAAGCCCCTTTTAGGGACAGGGATCAGGCAGGATCATTCCCGGCATATCTCCTGATGCAAAGCAGGATCAATATTGCCACCACAAAGAATCACAACAGAAGTCGTATCGCGATCACCAAATGAATCTTTCACTGCTGCAGCCATTGCAACACCCGCCGCGCCCTCAACGACTAAACCATGATTAGAATAAAGATATTTAATTGCTGCTTTTATTTCATCCTCAGTGATCAGTATAAACCGATCGATCACATTACAGCAAATATCAAAAGTGATACTATCCTCCTCCAATGGGCCTGCAGAACCATCAGACAGGGTAGAACTGTTATCAGGAGCAGTCACGACATGACCTGCAAGCGTACTCAAATACATCTCAGGCGAATTAACAGGCTGACATCCGATAATCTCAGCGTAAGGCTGAAAATGTTTCAACCATGAACCTATACCTGAAACAAGTCCACCACCTCCAACAGTTACATAAACCTTATCAATAAGTGGCAACTCAGCATCAATTTCATACCCAATCGTTCCCTGGCCTGCGATAACATCGAGATCATTGTATGGACTAACCCATTGTAATTTATTTTTTTCAGCAAATGCCTTTCCGGATAATTCCGCTTCTAATGAATCACCTTCTACAAGAATGACATCTGCACCAGATCGCTGAAGGCGTTCGATTTTTTTCGGTGCCGCAGATGAAGGCACAAATACTTTTGCATGAAGTCCGTACAAATTTGCAGCTGTTACCACACCTAAACCATGATTGCCGGTTGACGCAGTGACAATTGACTGACCCGGTTTAAGTAAGCTTAATTTTGAAAGGGCACCACGCCATTTGAAGGAGCCAGTGTTTTGCTCATTTTCGCATTTCAACCACAATTGAAATCCTTCATCATGGATAAGACGAGTTGATAGAAGATGTGGATGTATACGAAGATATGTAGCGGCGATACGCGAAGAGATTTTTTCAGGACTTGTGATTTGATCATCATCATCCTTTATCTCATCATTTCTCATACGGTCGCATGTACGCCACCCGCAAGAATACCCGAGATCTGCTGTACAGCAAAATCAATATCGTCCTTCGTTGTGTTACGGCTGAATGAAAATCTCACAGCTTTGCGATCGGAAGGATGACCAATAGCTTCAAGTACATGTGATTGCGATTCAGCTCCTGAACTACAGGCACTACCACCACTGGCACTGACGCCTGCGATGTCAAGTGACATCACCATCAATTCTGTCTGAGGACCGGAAGGAAATGAAACATTAAGAACAGTGTATAAACTTTCTGTAGGATGTCCATTGAATAAAACACCTGGACAAGCAGTGATCAATTGATCCTTCATGTATTGCTTAATGCCATTGATGTGCATTCTGTCTTCATCAAGCTCGGAATACGCCAGTTGCATAGCTTTAGCAAGTCCGACTATTCCACTTATGTTTTCAGTACCGGCTCTCATGTTCCGTTCCTGTGACCCTCCATCGATGTAAGGATGAATATGACATCTGCTGTTGATATAAATAAATCCTATTCCTTTTGGTCCATAGAATTTATGTGCGGCACCAGATAAAAAATCAATCGGTGTTTGTTTTACATGGACAGGAAAATGACCAACTGTCTGGACAGTATCTGAATGAAGGAATGCTCCGTGTTGATGACACAATCCGGACAATCTTTGCAGATCAAGCATAGAGCCAAGTTCATTGTTGGCATGCATGAGTGTCACAAGCGTTTTTCATTTATCTGTTGCCAATAAAGATTCGAGGTGATTAAAATCAACAAGGCCATATTTATCAATCCTCACAAAATCAACTTGAACCGCCTTTTTTGCAAGCAGGTGCTCTACTGAATGCTTGACACAATGATGTTCAGCAGGGGAAGTGATTATCCTTGTTACCCCAAGATCAGATACAGCACATTTGACGGCCATATTGTTGGATTCTGTTCCACCCGAAGTGAAAAATACCTCACCGGTGGAAGCGCCAATAAGATTTGCGACTGTTTTTCTCGCGTTTTCTATAGCTGCACGGGTAGTCCTGCCATCCTGGTGGATAGAGGAGGGATTTCCAAAATGACCTGTCAGGTAGGGCATCATTGCCTCTAAAACTTCAGGTCTTAATGGGGTAGTGGCTGCGTTGTCAAGGTAAACTCTTCTTCCCATGGTTGTAAATGAGGCCGCAAGTTATGAAGATATTGGTGTTTATAGATTGATGCCCAGACCACAATTTCCGTCCTTCGCAGACAGTGTGGCACACTTAGGTGTGCCACACCTAAGTGTGCCACACTGTTCTAACCGGCTGACTAACAAGGCTCCCGAATAGTTATGCACATATAGGTGTGGAAAAAAAATTAAAGGGATTTGGAGTCCCATTTTCGTTTTTAAACAATCACTTACTAAAAAGGGATTTTCAATTACATATAAAAAATGATTGTGCATTTTGTCAAATTTCAGACAATAATCCTTTTACCTGATTCACTAAGTCCTGAGCTTCCTGAATTGTCCTGGCTTCAGCATAAATACGGAGAATAGGCTCTGTATTCGATTTACGCAGCTGAACCCATGAACTTTCAAATTCAATTTTCAGACCATCGCGGTGATCAAGGGAATGCTCTTTAAAATGCTCAGCTATCTTTTCCATAAGTCCCTGTGGAGATTGCATCGGATTAAACTCGATTTTGTCCTTGATCATTACATATTCAGGATAAGTCCTCCTGAGTTCCGAAAGACTTTTTTTACTAGTGGCCATATGCATCAGGATTAAGGCGATGCCGACAAGGGCATCACGGCCATAATGAAGTTTTGGATCGATGATTCCTCCGTTTCCCTCTCCACCCAGCACTGCATTTCTAAGCTTCATTTCTTTTACGACATGAACTTCACCCACAGGGGCATAAAAGCATTCAACACCCTTTTTATGTGCCAGATCACCCAATGTCCTTGATGAAGACAAATTGGTAACCAGAGGTCCCGGAGTATGATTCAGCATATAATCAGCAACACAAACAAGAGTGTACTCTTCACCGAAAAATTCACCATTCTCACACACTAGAGCTAATCTATCTACATCGGGATCAATACTAATCCCCATGTCAGCTTTATGCTCAACAACTGCTGCAATCAAGTCTTTAAGGTGATGCTCAAGTGGTTCAGGATTGTGTGCAAACTCGCCATAGTGTCCATCATTCAAAAGTGTATAACGAACACCAAGTTTTTCCAGCAATGGTGGAATGCTGATATTTCCAGTACTGTTGATACAATCCACTACAACACTAAATCCGGCATTCCTGATTTTTTCGGCATCAATCAGTGGATGTTTTAGAATGGAATCTATATGAAGTTGTATGGCATTATCCACAAAAGTGATTGTACCAAATTTATGTACATCAGCATAAATCGCATTCTGGCTTCCGGCTTCAGCCATGCTCTTGATTTCCTCTCCGGCTTCCTGGCTAATAAATTCACCTGCCTGATTCAAAAATTTCAATGCATTCCAGTCGGCAGGATTATGACTTGCAGTGATGATGATTCCGCCGCTGGCACCCGAAGAGATAACATACATTTCTACAGATGGAGTAGTGGAGTAATCAAGATCAATAACATCTATTCCCATCGATCGTAGAGTGCCGATTGCGATATTTTTAACCACTTCGCCTGAGATCCTGCCATCTCTGCCGATCACCACCGAGGGG
>JBDUAU010000571.1:0-3965 GCA_040004485.1 Saprospiraceae bacterium | reverse complement strand
TGGAAAAATACCCCAGCGGTATGCTAATAAAATTCGTTCAGGTGAAAGTGAGCCCCCGACTGCAAGAAGACCATCCGGATCACAAAGCGTGGGATGTGGAAATACTAATTCTTTGTCAAGGGAAAATACCGCCATGCTTCGACTGCTTTATTATTTTTATTTCGCTTCGCTCGATAAAAATAATAAAGCTGGCTCAGCAGGCTAAGATTTCGATTTGGAACTTGATCCTGGCTGATTCAATGACAAATTATTTTAAGCCTGATCAACCGGCTCAGCAGGCTTAAATTTTGGATAATAACCTGAATTAGCTAAAAGGAAACCCTTAATCTTAATCGTTCACCAAAAGGAATACGGGAGAAATAAAAATATTATCGGTTGACTTTTTGGTGCTCGATGATAGCATTCAGACCTCTGTCCACGAGAGCTTCTCTGAATGGCTTTAGTACTTCAAAGACACCGAGTTTTACGCTGGCACGTCCCTTGGTATGAATGATCCAGGCTGATTGTTCCGCTTGTTCTGATGTATGATTAAGCAGGTCTATGAAGCATTCAATGACCCATTCAAATGTGTTGTAGTCATCGTTGAGTACAATCAGCTCAGCCTGCTCACCACTCGTGATAATATCATCAACGAGGATGTCTTCTGTTTCTTTAGTTTGATTATCGATATTCATGAGAGGGGAATTTGAAACAAAAATAATACTTTTTATGCCAATTGCAATTGTCGGACTGCAGATTGAACAGCCTTAAGATTGGGTAAGTTCCCCGCAGCTTCAAGAACTTCTATATACCTGATGACTCCTTCAGCATCGAGCACAAATACAGCTCGTTTACCCACCCCTTTCATTCCAAGGGAAAATTCCTCATAGATCACATCATATGCCCTTATCACTTCTTTATTAAAATCAGACAGCAATGTGAAGTTAAGCTGATTCTCTGCTTTATAACGATTCAGCGTCTGAGGCGAGTCAATAGAGATACCGAGTACTTCAGTGTCCAGATCATTGTAAATAGACATATCGTCACGTGTTGAGCACAATTCTTTTGTACAGGTACTCGTGAATGCTAATGGAAAGAATAGCAACACGACATTCTTTCCCATAAAATCATGTAGATGTTTCAATTGTTTATCTGACGAATATAAAGAGAAATCAGGTGCTTTGTCTCCAATACGTAATGACATAGTCAACTATTTGGTATGAATAAATAATGGATGTTGAGTAAATGTGTATACTTACGCAAAGATAACAACAAAATGAACCGGTGGGTTTAAAACGGACATATATTGAGTTACATATAGCCGTGATACTGCTTGCGATGACGGCCATTCTGGGTGACCTGATCTCCTTGTCGGCCAGTGTCTTAGTGTGGTGGAGGACGCTGATAGCGGGGCTCGGGGTTGGATTATTTCTATTGTGCACAGGCAAGCTAAAAATGGAATGGATCCGTGGGCATATAAAAATTTATGCGCTTGGCGGGATGATTGCAATTCACTGGATTTGCTTTTTTGGTTCTGTTAAGATGGCTAATGCATCAACGGCGCTAATTTGTTTTGCGACGATTTCATTGTTTACTGCATTTATCGAGCCATGGATCACAAAGAGAAAAAGAGAAACGCATGAAGTTATGTTTGGACTGCTTGTTGTACCCGGCATAGTGCTGATAGCCGGTCATGCCGAAGGACAGGTTTTGTATGGAATTATTCTTGGCCTGATAGCATCACTTCTCATTGCCATCGTGGCCAGCTTTGAAAAAAAATGGATTACAGAGACTGTTCCGGAGCACATGGTTTTTATGCAGATGGCCGGAGCGTGGTTTGCGATGTGTGCCTGGTTGACCGGAGAATATTTTCTGGGCCGGATTGACCGCTTTCTTCCTCAGGGAATGGATCTTATTTATCTGTTGATTCTTGGGATAATTTGTACTTGTGTGGCATGGGTCCTGGCGACACGCGCGATACGAACCATAACCGCGTTTGATTCCATGATTGTGATAAATCTGGAGCCGGTGTATGGTATTTTACTGGCATTAGTCATTCTGAATGATGGCAAAGAACTTACGCTGTCTTTCTATCTTGGAGCTTCTATCATTCTGGCTTCCGTATTTATTCACCCTATCTGGCAATCACGACATGCTCGCACCTGAAATCCAAAAATATATCGATGATCACAGCAATATTGAAGATTCTGTGTTGCATGAGGTTGAGCGAAATACGCATCTGCATACACTAATGCCACAAATGTTGAGTGGAAGTATGCAGGGAAAGATGCTGACCCTGATGACATCGCTGATCGATGCAAAAAATGTGCTGGAGATCGGGACATTTACCGGATTCGGGACAATATGCCTTGCACGTGGTGTCAATCCCTCGGATGGAAAAGTTGTGACTATTGATGTGAATCCTGAGTTTTCATTTCTGGTTAAAAAGCATTTGGCACTCGCAGGTCTTGAAGACCGGGTGGAGACATTGATAGGTGATGCGTTGAAAATTATCCCTGAAAGAAAAGTGATCTGGGATCTTGTTTACATTGATGCGAATAAACAAGAATATATTGAATATTTTAATGCCGTGATAGAAAGGGTACGACCGGGTGGATTGATCTTAACCGATAATGTTTTGTGGAGTGGAAAGGTGCTGTATGAACCGAATGATGTAGATGCGAAGGTGATCAACATGTACAATCAAATGCTGGTTGAAGATGGGAGAATTGATGTTATCATACTACCGATCAGGGATGGTTTGTCCGTTGCCAAAAAGAAATAACAGTGGCAGAACCAGTGGCAGAAGCAGGAGTAGTAGCAGTAAAAAAAAAGTAACAGGCAATAAGCAATTCGAGCGCAGCGATCACTTCGACTTCTTTTCACCTAACATTGCCATTCTTTATTTTCCTTTTGTATGGTTACCGAGTTGTGTAGTGCCTCTTGTTTTCTTATCTCATCTTGCCTCAATCAGGCAATTAACGAGTAAACGATTAACGAATGACGAGTAAACGAATAACGAGTAAACGAGTGACAAGTAAATGAGTAAAGAGTAACGAGTAAATGAGTAACGAGTATGCGAGTAGTGAGTAAATACGAGTATCGAATAAATGAGTAAGCTAGCAGCTAGTAAATTAACCAACTAATTGGAAGAAATGGGATTATTTGAAAAAACTAAAGCATCTCCGGGACCTTACAAGGACGAGTCAAGAAATCTGATCTATGAACTTTTGTTTTGCGATGATATTGAATTGTATAAGCGGAATACAACGCAGAAAGATATTTCTCCTTGGAATGTACTATTTGCGGACAAGCTAAATATAAAGGAGCTCCAAAAAATGATCATGGATGAAAACACTGAATCAAGGGTCAAGCTTTTGGCTTACAAAAAATTACAACTTGCAGGTGAACAGATAGAAGAAAAGGAACTTCTGGGTGTAATCGTTGAAGTAGGCATGGATGAAGGTCTTGATGTACTGGCTTCTTTTCGTGACGGGACAGCGCGGTACATTAATCATTCTGAGAAAATGATTATTTGGGAAATGTCAGATCAAACTTCAACTGAAATCACAACGAAATTATTCCGGGATAGCGCAAATATTGTGCAACGGATCGGACCATGGAATAAGCCCAGGCTCCCCCACCCTGCTAAGGGAAAGGTGAGACTTACATTTTTGGTTTCTGACGGAATATACTTTGGTGAGGGTGAGATCAATAGTTTTTTCAATGATCCGCTGGCAGCTCCTGCATTGCAGTCTGCTACGGCACTGATGCAGTACCTGACGAGTAAAGCGTGAGACAGACAAAACGAATAACGAATAACGAGTAACGAATAACGAGTGATGAATAACGAGTGACGAATAACGAATACCGAATACCGAATAACGAGTGACGAATAACGAGTGATGAATAACGAATAACGAGTAACGAATAACGAGTAACGAGTAACGAGTAACGAGTAACGAGTAACGAATAACGAATAACGA
>JBDUAU010000105.1:0-3969 GCA_040004485.1 Saprospiraceae bacterium | reverse complement strand
TCTTAAAGATTTACTTGTGGGTACAGGTGCAGGTTTGCGATTTGATCTTTCGTTTGTGATACTGCGTTTTGATCTTGCATTCCCATTGCGTAAGCCCTGGCTTCCGGAAGGACAGCGATGGGTATTCAATGATCTTCGTTTCGGTAGTCCGGGCTGGCGTAAAGAAAATCTTGTTTTTCATCTAGCGATAGGATATCCTTTTTAAAGTGAAAAGTGAAAAGTGAAAAGTGAAAAGTGAAAAGTGAAAAGTGAAAATAATATGAGTTATCATAAATAGGTTAAAAGTAGTGACTTAAAAAAAGGAAAAAAGAGTTGTACGTAGTTTCAAACTTCGGACCATATTATTAAGTCCCGGAATTAAATTTTAATTTCACCAATATGGAAAATATCTGCGCATGTCTTATGATGGCTATTTTGATGACGGCCTGTCATGATTCTATTTCTGTTTTTAAGGGATGTTGCCAGGACCCTCCAGTCTATAAAAGAGTGGGCGATGGGGAGATTTATATTCCCAATGTTTTTACCCCAAATGATGATGGTATTAATGATAGGTTAATTATTTATGGTGATTCAATTGTCCAGATTTTACGCATGGATATTTGGAATAAAGACGGTGTAAGAGTTAAATATGCTTTGCATTTTCCGCCAAATGATCCTAATGTTGGCTGGGACGGCAAAGTGAATGGAAGGGTTGAAAGAGGACTATATTCATTTGAGTTGTCAGCTGAAACATATAATGGATATGCATTTGTTGTTAAGGGTAATGTTTGTAATTGTCCATGTGATCAAATGATAGATGCAGATTTAATACCTATCCAAAACTGTAAATTTGGAATTAATAATCCCACTGATCCTGACAATTATCCTCATGAATTCCTACCTTGTTTTGCGCAATAATTTGTTACTTTAAAGTTATACATAGTTTCAAACTACGAGGGTAAAAAAGTTGAAGAGTTGTCTGAATTTTCAAACTTTTTTCATTTTTTTGCTAATTGCTAATTGCTAATTGTTCATTACTAATTGAAACATTATGAGATCATTTGCCATACTACTTATTTTTTCTTTATCCACTTCCGTCATATTCGCGCAAACAAATAGATCTGTTCAAACCACTACATCAAAACCCTTCATCCTGGGATCGATTGAGGAAATCCAGTCAAATCAATTGGGCGAAAAAAGGATTCTGAATATTTATCTGCCGGATGGATATACTCAGGATGACACCACACATTATCCTGTCATCTATTTGCTTGATGGTAGTGCAGACGAAGACTTTATTCATATTGTCGGTCTTGTGCAATTCAATAATTTCTCCTGGATCAATCGCGTCCCTAAATCAATTGTCGTCGGAATCGCAAATACAGATCGAAAAAGAGATTTCACGTATCCGACGACAATAGTAGAAGATAAGATGAAATATCCCACCACAGGTCATTCTGATCGATTCATCGCATTTGTTGAAAAAGAATTGCAACCATTTATTGATGGTAAGTATAAAACCAATGGATCAAGAATGATCATCGGCCAGTCTTTAGGTGGTCTGGTGGCGACTGAAATTCTCTTCAAAAAACCGTATCTCTTCAACAAATACATCATCATCAGCCCCAGCCTTTGGTGGGACAATGGTTCACTGTTAGATTTGCAACCTGACATTCTGCGGGAAGCTTTTTCACAAAAGACGGATATCTACATTGGTGTCGGAAAAGAAGGTATTGTGACCGGTAAAACACCACACGTCATGGAAGTTGATGCTAATTTTTTAGCTGATAAAATAAAAAGGACAAAGAGTAAAAATATAAATGTTTATTTCGACTATCTTCCACAAGAAGATCATGCTACGATAGAATATCAGGCCGTGTTCAATGCATTCAGAATGTTGTATCCGGCACCGTCTGGCGACAAATAGGTATGGCTATTACATTGATCTGCGATACTAACTTTATATGAAAGACCAGCTTAAAATGAAAAATATCGTAGTGATGACTTTGATAATTTGTCTATTCGCCTGCTCCTCTCAATCAGACAACGAAAAGGTACTACAAAATCGTATTGATGATCTGGAGGTCAAACTAAAGGATACATATAAGCCGGGCCTTGGAGATTTTATGAGCGGTATCCAGGCCCATCATGCTAAACTTTGGTTTTCAGGAGAAAATCAAAACTGGAAACTTGCCGATTTCGAAATCCATGAAATCATGGAAGCACTGGACGACATTAAGAAATACCAGGGCGATCGAAAGGAAACCGAAAAGATCGGGATGATCAATCCTGCCCTGGACAGCGTGAATATGGCCATCAAAGAAAACAGCCCGGCTTTATTTAAGAGCAGCTATACTCTCCTGACCAATACGTGTAACAATTGCCATCATGCAGTAGGCTTTGAATTTAATGTTGTCAAAATTCCCGAAGCCCAGCAGTTTAGTAACCAGGATTTTAAAGTGAGAAAGTAGTGAATGAGACGTGAGATATGAGACATGAGACATGAGACGTGAGATAAATGAGATATGAGACGTGAGACGTGAGATATGAGAAGTGAGTATCGGATGAATTAGCATTAATAACTGCAATATTTTTTGTTCAGAATATAAGGACATTTGTTTTTTTTCTAAAAATCCCAAATCCCATGCTTCGACTTACTCCACTCATCCTTGTGCTTCAGCTCAGCAACCATCCCAAATCCCAAATCCCAAATCACAATTTGTCATGTATAAAAAAGCGGAATTAGTCAGCAATTATTTTGCCACAATCTATCTCACATTTATTTCACTCCTGCAAAGTGTGGCTCTTTCTCAGTTGGTGCCGATCATCATCACCTATTTTGAGAAATCGGAACATCCGATGATGGATATCCAGATCCTGCCGCTTGCCCTGATGCTATTCATCATATTTATTGTGTGGCATCATTATGCGATTGGTATTTTTTACCTCCGATGGTTTCCGAATATTATTGATACGATTATTCCTTTTGTGGTCAGTATCGGACAGTTTTTTCTTGTCTCCTATCTGACGATCAACACATCAGTATCGGATATCAATATGGACAGATGGACCCTGGGATTTGCGATCTTCCTTATCGTTGGTTCATTCGCTTATTTTGCGGCCGCCTGGCGTATCGAAGCTGATTTATTTTTAAACATCATGAGCAAGTCCAATGCGGATACACATTGCCAGTACATCCGCAAATATTATAACCTCGCGGGTTTTTCTATCCTCGGACAAGGATTGTTTGCCTTCATTATCGTATATGCGCATAACAATGAATGGCTTCTTGTATCTCTGATCTTATTTCTGTCACATCTTATCCTTTCGGAGTATTTTCTGATGCGCACCTTTAAGCCACATTTTGTCCTGGCCATAGATGAATTTGACGGAAATGCCGAATAATAGGGCGGAAGAGGCAGAAAAGGCGGAAAAGGCGGAAGAGGCAGAAAAGGCGGAAAAGGCGGAAGAGGCGGAAGAGGCGGAAAAGGCGGAAAAGGCGGAAGAGGCAGAAAAGGCGGAAAAGGCGGAAAAGGCGGAAAAGGTAGAAGAGGCAGAAAAGGCGGAAGAGGCTGAAAAGGTAGAAGAGGCATAAGGTCTGAAATGGCAGAATTCAACAGCAACCAAAGTGAATATCGAACCATGCGAATACTTCGGCTTCAATACGCATCCTTTGTGCGAGCTGAATAAGCATTCCGCCACACGAAGCCATGATGCCGGAGTGAATAATACGATGCATTGGCAGGGCTTGCCCCTGCCTTCGTTAAACAAAAGCATAGGTGTACTTCAAAATTCAAGATTCTAAATTCGATATTCCTTATTCTGGAAGCATTATATTTTGAAAAGCATGTTTCCTCAATATTCGCAATTTGATATTTTACTTCAAAATTGAAGATTCTAAATTCGATATTCCTTATTCTGGAAGCATTATTATATTGAAAAGCATGTTTCCTCAATATTCGCAATTTGATATTTTACTTCAAAATTGAA
>JBDUAU010000229.1:0-3971 GCA_040004485.1 Saprospiraceae bacterium | reverse complement strand
ACACCCGGGGCTAATAACATTTGATCCCTTCAGGATCATATCAAACATACCTGTATTCAAAAAAAGTAAATCATGTCCATCACATTAATCACACAAATCAAGGTTTAGACAGAGGGTTCTTTATCATGTCCATCACACAAATCACACAAATCAAGATTAAGACAGAGGGTTCTTTATCATGTCCATCACACAAATCACACAAATCAAGATTAAGACAGAGAGTTCTTTATCATGTCCATCACATAAATCACAACAATCAAGGTTTAAGACATTGAAGAGAACGCTGACTCTCTCCATAAACTAATAATCTTATAACCTCATAATCCAATAAACACTTTCATTTCTGAAACACCCTGATATAATCCACTATCATATACTGCGGAAACTTCGTGCTGCTATCCGGAGGGCCTGGAAAATTACCTCCAACTGCCACATTAAAAATAAAGAAGAAGAATTTGTTAAACGGCCATGACTGCCCGTTTAAGTCTGCCGGTGTGACGGTAGCGTAAATTTCATCATCTACCAAAAATTGTATGAGATTGTTTTCCCAATTGATAGAGTATACATGGTATTTATCCTGATAGCTGTCATTGGCACCGGCAAATTTTGAAGCGCTATTAAATTGATGCTGTGAGAGATTGGCACCATAATGAACTGTCCCGACTACGCGATTAGGCACATCACCGGTGAGTTCCATGATATCTATTTCACCACAAGCTGGCCAGCTCACGGCATCAACATTTGAGCCTAACATCCACAGTGCAGGCCAGAGACCTTGTCCTTTTGGCAATGCAGCCCGAATATCTATGCGTCCAAATTTGAATTGCTTTTTTCCTTTAGTGACGAGCCGTGAAGAGGTGTAATCGAAGCCTCCGAAACTTTGTTTTTTGGCCGTGATGACAAGGTTTCCGCTGACAATGGATGTGTTGTCTGAACGGTAATATTCAGATTCATTATTTCCCCAGCCACAGTTGTTGGGGCAGCCATTGCCGGTTTCAAAAGTCCAAATAGACGTATTCAATGTATCCGCGTCGAATTCATCTCGCCATACAAGGTTGTATCCTGCATAACTCTCAGGGGAAGCAGGCCCACCCGAAGGAATGGTGAGGCCGGCTACATTGTCATCGTCATCATTGATGGTGACGGTGAGAATATCTTTTTCAAGTGTACAATTTTGTGGGTTGTAGAAATGGATTTGAAAGGACTCCTGCGGCTCTTTTCCTTCATCGGCTTTGATTCTGATGTCGATGATCTTGCTGGTCTCTCCCTTTGCAAAGATGAGTTTGCCGGATGTGAGAACAGTATAATCATCAGGGGTCTCTGCACTACCGGCTGTAGCAGTGAAGGTAACGATGGCATTGGTGGTGTTCTCATCTGTCAGTGTGACTTCGGTTTGGATGATATTGTCTTCATCCCCTTCAGTAGTGATAACATCTGAAATATGGATGACAGGCAAATTGAGCAGGGCAGGAGAGCCATCTTTTTCATCGATGCAGGATAAGATGAATGTTCCAGACAGAACTATAAAGAGAGAGAGGAGAAATTTAGATTTTGTAGTTGTCATGGATTGTATGTTGTGATTTGAAATTGTCATGTTTGCGTATTTGGTGTCACTGATAAACTCTTACATAGTCCACCAATAATTGTTGTGGCCAGATGGAGACATCCACGCCATGCTTGCCACCCCAATTGCCTCCAACAGTGAGGTTCATCATCATGTGGAAGTCTTTGTCGAAAGGCCAGGCTTCAGATCCTTCGTGATTGTTTTTGAATGTCTGGTATACTTTGCCTTCGAAGAGGAAATCAATTTTTTGTTCATTCCATTCGATGCCGTATTCGTGAAATGCTGAGCTTAAGGTATTAGAGTATATGCCTTTTGTCACTTGTGTTCCAATCGAGCCATTGAATTTTTTCGTATGAATGGTACCAAATAAACTATCTGGCATGTATCCTACATTTTCCATAATGTCTATCTCTCCGCTGGCAGGCCATTTTCCATAAGCCCAATCTGTCGGCAGCATCCAGATAGCTGGCCAGACACCCAAGCCCTTGGGAAGTTTTGCACTGATGTTAATCCGGCCATAGGTCCAGTCTCCTTTATATTTACTTGTCAATCTTGCTGAGGTATAATCGCGCGAACCCATTTTTTCCTGGCGTGCTTCAATGATGAGATGCCCATTTTCAATACGAGCATTTTCTTTTCGATCGGATGTATAGTATTGCAATTCATTGTTACCCCAGCCGCAGAGATCGGGACATCCGTCGCCGAGATCATAATTCCATTTAGTCGTATCAGGCATGAAGCCTGTATCAAATTCATCGGACCAAATGAGCTTAGTTTTTTTCGCCTGTGCAGATCCAATATTTGAAGCAGACCACAGAATTACTGCTGAAAGGCAGATGATCGAAAATAATATAATGCCAGCAAGTCGATTCATTATCTTGGCACAAAGGTTAATTCAAACCAACCTTCTGCGGCCGGTGTTCCATCCTGTGCGCAAATTCGCGCCCGCAAAATCAATTCATTTGTAGCAAGGCTCACAATATCCATCACATTATCTGTATCCCATGTGCCCATGAATTGATCATCCGGAAGTATGATCTGATCCCTGCCTCCCATACCGGTACCTTCGAGAAATTGAAATTCACTGAGGCCGGGATTATAATTTTCAGCTATGTAGCCATCCCATGGATTGATGCTCTGACCATTGTTGTCATTTTGAAAAACAAATTGCAGGAAGGTGAAGCAATAGCTATCGTCATATTGAACATCCTGCAATCCGTTTTCAGGAGAAGTATACCAGGAGAAGTCGCCATAAGTCGGACCTACCTTGACAGCACCACCAGCTGTAGAGAATGTCCAGCACTTTCCTGTTGAGCCGCAACCAGTGAGCAATTCAAGTTTTGGTGAGCATACCAATGGAGCATCTCTGACAATTGTGATTTTTTGTGAAGCAGATACGGTTCCATTTCCATCGGAACTGGATACGAACAGCGAGATCGTGTATTCACCTGCATCAGTATATAATATTGTGTCGACAGCGTGGTTGGATGTCTTGGGTGAGCCACCCGGGAGATCCCATAGCAGTTGGAAATTTCCTTCTGAAAGATTTTTCACTACCACACGATTGGAATCACCTGGAAGTAATTGCGCACTGAACTGCGGAACCTCTGGTGTCGGCCCAAGGTTAAATTCATCGTCACGCCCGGGTGCGCATGCAATCAGGATGGTGGAGATGATAATGGAGAGGATGATAGGTTTAAACATTATTGTGAGTTGTGAGTTGTGAGTTGTGAGTTGTGAATCGTGAATCGTGAATCGTGAGTTGTGAGTTGTGAGTCGTGAGTTGTGAGTCGTGAGTCGTGAATTGTGAATTGTGAGTTGTGAATCGTGAGTATTGTGTATGGCATATTGTGTATGGCTTATTGAGTATTGCATCTGGCATCGTGTCAATAATCAGTATTTAATAATTTTTTTCATCTGAGCAATCTGTTGTGTTATTCGTTATTCGTTATTCGTTATTCGTTATTCGTTATTCACTATTCACTCGGTTGCTGAGCTGTAGCACAAAGGATGAGTTTAGCAGGTCGAAGCATCACTTTTCACTTTTCGTTATTTTAATATCCCGGGTTCTGTGTCAATGCTCCATTCGTAGCTTGTATTTGTGATTGCGGAATTGGAAAAAGTTCATGCACTCCTGTTACGAATCCGAGTGGTCCTAAAACCTGCGCTGCTCTGTGTGTCCGAACGAGGTCAAAAAAGCGATGTGCTTCGAGGCCGAGTTCGAGACGGCGTTCGCGGTAGATAGCTTCGAGTAAAGCCGGGCCAGTAGCTGTTATCTCGGGAATCTGAACCCGCGTCCTAACCTCATTTAGCGAAAGGCGTGCGGCTCCTTCATCCCCGGCATGGTATGCAGCTTCAGCATCCATGAGCAGTACATCTGCATACCGGATGACACGATCATTAGAGC